>NZ_JAYMNS010000017.1:0-98095 GCF_036941035.1 Candidatus Merdisoma sp. JLR.KK006
AGCGAGGGGGAAAAATGACGTGGATACCCGTATTTATTACGAGCAATATTTTAACAAAGAAAGTATTAGATACACTTGCTATATAAAAGGGGTGAGATTATGGATCGCTTATCCACAAAACTAACAAATTACATACTCTTAAAAGGCGTTATCGAAGAAAATGACTTTGAAATATACCAATACGGCTTTCATCGATTTCTAGAACTATCCATAAATATTATGTGCAGCATCATTATTGCCATTTTATTAAATATGAAACTTGAATGCATTGTATTTTTCCTCTTTTTTATTCCCCTTCGCTCCTATTCCGGCGGTTTCCACATGGAACACTATTTATCCTGTCTTTTTTTATCCTGTCTATCCTTAACCGGCATCCTCTGTATCGTAAAGTATTTTTCAGCAACACTGCCTCTTTCGTGTGTTTTATACTTCATTTCCTTAGCGGTAATCAAAATAATAGGATCCGTGAACCACCCTAACCGAAGCGTTGACAAAGAGGATAATCTATTTTTTAATAAGAGAGCCAATATCATTCTGCTTGCAAGCCTTATCATATTTGCAATCTTTTTACTTTCAAACAATACACGCTATCTATTTTTAGAAGCACTTGTCTTTACCCTGATGTCTGTATCCTTGATTATCGGAAAAATTCAATATTCGTAAATAAAAAAAGGACTGCCGCTCAACACGGCAGTCAATCCAATATACTGTTTATATAGCAGTCATACAGGATTATCCAATATAACTTCAATTTTATGCTCCAATTCCTGCAGCTGGTGCAAATAATCCTCTCTCAGATCATCTGGTACATCCTCATCCAGATTCTGAATATCTTTATAGTCCTTCTTTCCGATATCCTGCTTGTGTCTGTAAAACCATTGCCATCTCCAGTTTTTCAGAAGACTCTCCGCCATTTTTTCAGGTGCGTCTAATATTTCATCTATAAAAAACGTTGCGCTGCTTTCATGATTTGTAACACCAATCTCTCCAACAACAGATACATAACCTGCATAATATATATGTGCAATATGGTAATCCTGAGATTCCTTTAAGATATCAGAAAAAATTTTTATTAATTCTTCGTATTTATCCATAACGTCCTCCAATTTATCTAAATTTTATCATAAATTTGTCCTATATTATTATTACATCGGGCAAAATTTATGTACATTAATAATATTGTTTATAGCAAAAAAGGGAATACCCTTAATAAGTCTCCCTCTCATATCCTCGATATGCAATTACTCTTTCACACATACTAAAAATTTGTTCTTCTTATAGCTTCCCTCCTTATCAACTGTATTGGAACCATCCAGGCTGTCTAAATACTGTTCACCGGCTTTCGATTTGGATATATACATAGAAAAATCCGAACACACCATCCTTTCCGGTTTCCATGTCTTATATTCCATATTCATCACCAAAAGAGCTCCCAGCTGCTCAGCTTTCCTTTTCATCAGACGGAAAACCATTTTCATTACGTCTCCTATCATTCTGTGCGGAACTCCGGCTTCATAATACCTTTCCAAAAAAAGCACTAAAAACTCTTTGTTTTTTATATCCGGTTTATTTTCAGCCACCTCCTCTCGAGTTAAATCGACAAATTCCAGCTGCGGCTCCATTACACTACTCTTCTTATTGGCATCTCCATACATTCCCTTTGTCAACCGAACTGCAGCACGCATCACTATATTCCCGTTCCAAGATACATACAAAACCTTTTTGTTAGAGTCATGACTGGCCAATAAACACTGCTTATATACTCCGTCTATATAGGAAAGACATGTGCGGCTTGGCATTTCGCCCATTTTCATAACGGGCAGTAGTCCGTCTTCCTCCCAAACGCATAGACTGCCATCCTCATCATACAGATTTTCCATCCAAATATGTTTAGCAGTCTCGGTAATCGGATAATCAAGTTCATTGCCCAGATCATTGCTATGGTACTTCAATTCCTTGAAACGCCCCAACAATTCTGCGGATACCAACCGCCTCAATTCCTCTTTCTTATGGGAAACATTTGTATAGTATGTCCACATAATATGCGCACCATCTTCATAAAGGAACGCCATAATCCTTTCCTTATTGTCCTGCACAAATTTCTGGTCGAAACCAAATACATTCTTCAACTGAAGCCACTCCTGATCCTTCTCTAACGTGTCATTTCTAACAGAGTCCATATCCGCATACTGTGAAAAAATTTCTGCATTACTGGAAACATAGCGCGCCTCTGACACACTCTTGATGTCATTAAGAAGATGCCTTATTTTGTCAAACTTCTCTAACAGCCTCATGGCAACATCAGCATCCAAATCCTTAATATGGACAAGATCCTTCTGCATCCACTTTGACAGAGGATAAAGTGATAATTTAGCTGCAATTGCAGAAATGTCCATATCCTGCCGCAAACATTTACGCTTAATAATCTCCCTCATCACTTTCAGCCTGTCATCAACACGCTCATTCTGTAATTCAGAATACAGCGCAGCATATTCAACGGGCAGTTCTTGTAATACGGAAACCTCTTCAAAAGTGTGAGTTCTTGCAGACAGTAATTTCATGATATCTTCCGGATAATATTTGATGCTCCGGCACTGTTTTAAATTTTTGTCATTCAATGTATTTATATTTACCACGCGGGAATAAAAAGATTTCTGGAACAGCAGGGAATTATAAGGTACTGAACAAAAGATTTCAGGATTATTCCTGACAAGTGACAGAAATGCCTTTTTCTTATGTGTCACCGCATAGATGACAAGATCCTCTCTATACTTACCATTCCAATTTTCATTAAAATACTCATTATAGAAGAAAGAGATATATGAGGCCCGGCTCTCTATCATCTGATGCGCCTCCTGAATTTTTCCCTCATCCACCTTTTTCCTGAGCCTCTCCAAATCATACAACAGCGCACGGTTCTCCAAAAGACGCTGACAGAATTTTTCACCTTTGTTTCCATTATAAAAACCGTCTGACCATCTAAGAAGTGACTCTATTTTATCTGGCTCAGCCTCAATCTGCTTAAAAAGCTCATCGTCAATCTGCACCCTGCCGCCGCACATCCTATTTATAATTTCCAGGATCCTCAAGATTTTTCTATTACGCGCCATACTCCAAAGACATTCCATATAACAATCACACATACTTGACAGCATACTTCCTGATATCACATCATTGTAAAAAAGTTTTCCATGCAGGCGGATTATTTCTTCACCTTCCTGTCCCTGATGCGAATAATAATTATCCAGTCCTTGGCACAGCTGACGCCTTTCTTCACAAAGCAACCCCATATCAGCATAGTACCTCAGATATAGTGCGATATATGAATTACTAACCATTTCATCCTGCAAAACATCATACAGCTTTTCTATTGAATATTTTAATACTTCTTTCCCATCCATCTGCTTTAAAAGAAAGCTGATTCTCCATGCAGGAATACCCCTTTGAAACAGTTGCGAAATATTTTTCCGCAATTCTGCACTATTTATCAGAAGTGCCTGCTGGATACCGGGCAACTCTTTGTAAGCTGCCGACACCCCCATATCAATGATATCCCTGCAGCCCGCTATCAGGTTTTCTTCACTGCACTTTTTTGTCAATGATGCATCAAATTCTGCATTTACAATTAAATGGCAACATTCTCTACGCTGCTTAATCTTCTGAATTTCCATCATGCACTACCTCCATTTTACTTATTATCTCCTGCACTTCACACCAAGCAAGCCTGTTAAAGCGGAATTCATCAACAATACACTCCGCAATTGTACCTGCCGCCTTTTTTCCGATTTTGGCACATATTTTCATGTTATCCCTAAATAGGTTCAGGCACACAAAAAACTTATCATCGCTCCACCGTAACTTCGAAAAACGCTTGGAAAGCATATCGTAAACCTCATAGCAATCTTTGGCAGTTGAAATCTCCTGTTCCATTTCTTCCCGACATCTGCGCAGAGATTCCTGCTTATCCTTCCGCTTTTTCTCTTCATCGCGCTGCTTTTCTTCATTCCGATATATCTCCCATTCTTCATCCGTATAATACTGCCTGCATAACCGCTGCTTTTGAGGTCCATCATCCATAGTATCCCGGATCACAAAAAACAGCTCTTTACTCTGCTCCGGGAACAATCTTTTCGCCAAATCATCCGTCAAAAATGCATAGAAAAAATCCTCGTATTGCGATGGACGTTCTCTGTATAATGACTGTTCTACCCATACGAAAAGTTTCCGTTGTTCATCAAGTGACAGTATCCCCTCTTTAAAATCCAGCCGTTGAATACAGTGCCCCCTGTAATAGCCGGAGGTTTCGATTATCACGTCATCAAGTATGATCTTATCCTTACCCATGAAATTCCCAAGTTCGCATATCCCATACTCTTTGTCAAAGGCTTCCCAAAAGCGGAATATTTCATGATGATCCAGCTTCTTCATGGTATCCATGATATTCGCTTTCATAATCTTCCACTTTTCGCTCATCTCGTCCTCTGACAAAGTCCTTTCATCCTCAACATACTGTTGAAAAAGCTCTACAACATCACACTTTTTCTCTGTAATGAGCCGCTTAAACGTCTGTTTAACCTCATCCGTATCTTTTATCCAAACAAAATCCATATAGCTTCTGCCTGTGCTTTTCTGAAAATTCAGCAGCCATAGTTCAATATCCGAATTCAGATGAAAGTATAGACTTCTTGCAAATATGCACTCAAATTCATCCGGATTCATCCATGCTGCAATGTCACACCAGTTTTCATCGCCAAAATTTACATAAAACCATTCTTCAGGAATATGCATCTCTTCCCTGCCTTGGTACAAATATTTGTATATATCATGATTCTTAATGAAAACTTTCCGTGAAAGGCTTTCTAAAATACCCCTTTTCCCCTCAAGGCATATTTCGTACTTCATATATCTTATTATCAATGCCTTACAGAGTGCCATCAGATGCATCTCTTCCAAATGTTCTGAATTAAAAAGCATTTGTACTCCGGCAAGCGCCATTCTTTCCATTGTAATAGAATTTAGTTCCAGCACATCCGGCATTTTTGCATTTTCCGGCAACGACAAATTCAGATAGAGGATCTCCTGTTCGGTATATCCCATCTCCAAAAACCTGTTCCACGGTGTACTTCCTTCCTTTACATACTTACAAGGCAGCTCTAAAAGGCTTTTTAAAAGGTTGGCATCCTGTTTTCTGTATTTCCGAATGTCATAATAAAACTGTTCCAGAAACCATTCATAAAGCCTTTCATTTCCATACGCCTTTATCGTTCTATCCTTTCCGAAAAACCGCACTGCCTGCTCTCTCGCAAACTCCCACGCGTCCGGTTCATCCCGCAATGTGTATATTGCAAAGATTGCCTCTGCCGTTTCCTGGAAAGAATACCGACATATCCTTGAACGCAGCTTTTCTTTTTCTCCCTCTTTATCCGAAAAAAGAAACAGGGCACAGCTTAGATAAAAATCTCCTTCTGCGCACAGCCTTACTTTTCGCAGAAACTGCTCCAACTGCCTTCCAACGAACATGGAACCTTCCAGCAAATTTTTCCCTTCAGCCAGAGCCAACATAATTGCCCGCATCTGACGTTCACCGCCACCACATCTTTCCTCATACCGCTCCAATACTTCTCCCGGATAATTCAGCCCGTACTGTTCTTCCATAGGGCTTACAGGAACACACTGTCCGAACAAACTGTTCCTTTGTCTCTCCGTAAACTGCTTATCCTCACTCGACAGTGTAAAAAGCAGGTGTTTCATCTGTTGCAACAGTGAAATGTCCACATATTGTTCTAATGATGCCAATTGCATACAATAACCTCCTTTTGTTAAAAAAAGGGCGCCTTACGACACCCTTACAACTCCATTTATAATTTTCAATTCGGGAACAAAGCAAACATTTCCTTAAAACAGCTTTCACATATGCCCTGTCCACGCGCCAGCAGTCCTCTTTCTCCGTTGCTTAATTCCGGAAAAATATCCTGTATCAAATACGGCGCACCTTCTTGATATTCGCGGTACATTGCGGCCGCTTTTTTGCTTACGATCAACGGGAACTCCTTGCTACAGATTTCACAGCTTCGGATAAGGAATTCCTGTTTCTCGCCCAACTCCTCCTGCCATTTCAGATATTGCGCATAAAACTCGTTTGTATATTCCAGCAGTATGCTTTCATCAAACAAAAACTCAGGATACGACACATAGCCCGATTGAACCTTACGCCCAGTTGCTTTTCCCAGACCGTTCTCTTCCAGCCACTTTACGATATCCGCGCCACAATTATTGACATCAATATACGCACAGTTTTTCGCCTGTGGCGCATCAAGGCAACAGGTAATTACAAACGAATCTTCATCGTCAACGCCACTTCCCGCCTTATATATGTACACCCCCAGACTCCTGTTAAACAAGTAATAAACAGGATATAATTGCACATGCATCATCTGTCCGCCAATTTGGTACATCAGTTTCTTTTCTTTCATAAATTAAGCTCCTTCCTTTTTACAAATATAGCCATCAAAAATCTCCACTGTGTTATCTGGTAATCCGGCATCTACTTTGGGTCCTGCCACCAAAAGAACACTGATTACACTACTTCTTTCAAGGCTGGCATCCTTTACCTGATAAGCGGCTATGATATTTTCCTGCACATTGACAGCTACATTGACCTTTGTGCAGTCAAATATATCCTCCTGCTTAACCTCATATCCCGCCACCGACGCCACTGTTTCATAAAATGGCGTCAGTACCTGTTTCATCTGTTCATCAGACAAACAGACTAACTTAGATTTTTCTTCACAACTGTTTTTTCCTTTCATACGCATTTCCTCCTAGTTTTGAATAAAAAATGGCAGAAAACGCACACTTATCCTGCGCTTTCTGCCGTAAGTACTTATAGCATATTTAGTTGTATTCTGTAATTCTGTTCCTCCTCTTCCCATAAAAAAACATCCGGCACAGCCAGATGTCATCTACGTTATATCTATCATGAACCCATTACTGGGAATTGCTTTTACAGGTATTCAGCATAAGCCATTTACCATAAAAATAAAAAAAATTTATAATAGATATTATAATACTCTTTCCGTTTTTGTCAATAATTGTCAAATTTCCAATCCGTTCCCTGCGCCCCTTGACTTTGACATTTATTTCTCTTAAAATTAGAATACTTCCATCCTTTTCCACGCAACCTATAAAAATTGAGGATATAATATTTATGAACATGATTGCAATTCAAAATAATCCAATTTCCAAAAACACAAAGAAATTCTTAAAAAATATCGGCATTACGGATATCTCAGCAGTTGACACGATTTCCTTTTCTTCTTTGGAACAGAACCTCCTACCTTACGATCTTGAAAAAATAGTATATGAGTTAATGCCTCTCGGATGCTTGCGCCACCCTGATGGCGAGATTTTCATTTTTGACATTCCAATGACCAAAAGATTACTGCATATCCTGGCGAATTATGATGTGTATTACTTATCAAGGCTGGCAAAATACAGTCTTAGAGAAATTATGCAGTTCCGCAACCTCGGAGCCAATACCTTCCATGAATTGGAAAAAGTATGCAAGGAATACGAAACTCCACTACCAAGCTGACAACTTGCAATAAAAAAAGAGTTCTACACTTCACATAATACGAAATGCAGAACTCTTATCATAAAATAATTTTATTGCTTTTTTAACTGACATAACTGCGATAAACATAAGCGGAAAGCAAAATCCTGAGCATACCGTCCGCTTTTTATTCCATTCACTGCCTTTTGAATAATGTCAATCCCCTCGTCAGCCTGCTCCAGCGTCATCTTGGGAATATATGTCCTCTGATGAACACCTGCTTCCTGTAAGGAACAGCCACACACATTAACCTTATACAGAATACGGTAGCTCCTTAAAAGGAGAGAAAGCGTACCTATCACGTTCTGTCCGCCATTCTGGATTATCAAGTCCGCCTGATGGAATAAATCTGTAGTCCTGCCTTTGTCTATCAGGCATATCAGCTTGAAAACATCCTCCCGCTCATTCAACTGCACCAGCCGCTGTACTAGTTCCGTCGTTATTTCATCCTGTGTTGTACACAGGCGGTTCAGCGCTGATTTTACATGATATAAGTTTACATCCTCCATTTCATAATTAATACGCATAAGGAATTCCTCGTATGCTCCTTTGGTAATTTTGCAATTCTGCCTTTTTATGTATCCCAAAATCCATTTTTGCAGCATACCCATATCCTTATCCAGCTGCTTTACGCTTTCTTTAGGGAATTTCTTATACAGGGAAAGCCTTTTGTCTATCTCTCTGGCAAATATATATAAATCTGTCTTGGGCGCCGGCTCTTTCAGGTATTTTTCCAAAAACTCATTTGCCACCAGTTTTTCCATAGACACAATCAGAACCCTGCGGTTTCCCATAAACGGCATCTGCTTTGCAAAATCTCTCTCCGTCTGCGTGAACTGCTCCGTTTCCATGAGATTGAATTCCGGCATCACAATCCCCTTGACTGCCTCTGCCCTATATGCATGGAGCAGATAAGGCTCATTTCCAAAAATCAATTCATTTTTCATACCGCGCTCTCCTATTTACAGAAATATATTTCTCAATATCCTTAAGGAAATTGCTTTTCCCCGGATAGTCCTCCAGAATAAACAATACCCTTTTCGCCCTGGTTACTGCCACATATAAAAGCCTGCGATCCTCTTCCACATCGCCGCATTCAAAATTGTCTACCCCATATATAATTACCGCAGGAAACTCTTTTCCTTTCGCGTCATGGGCGGTCAACATGCGGACCTGGGAACGTTCTCCCGTGCTGTAATAAATTCTCGTGTCATCTTCAAAGACCTTCATTGCTGACATAATCTCATAGAGCTGTTTGTAATGCTTAATCTTCTTCTCATACATTATGTCCTCTATCTTCTCAAGTATCTCCTTCGTGCAGACTCCCGTTGGAAAGAAAAACAATCCCAATTCCGACAACGCCTGCTTTAATGGCTTTTTCAACACCTGCATGGCACGATAAATAGAACCATATGCTTTTTTCAGCGGTTCCAACGGTTCCAGAAAATATCTGCTGGATTCGTCCCCATAGAAATCATATATCAATCCCTCATTTACATGGTCCTCATAGATACTGAGCTTCCTGTCTACCTTTTCCACGGAACACCCCATGATACTTAAAAGCCGGAACAATGCCTTATCCTGACACATCCCCTTGACCGCAAGCTCCAACAAGTCCAAAAGCATCTGAAAAACGCAGTCTTCACGCAGGTAGAACTTCGGCCGTTCAAGTGGTACCGCTACACCGGTCAGGACTGCATCTTTGTCTACAATCTTACACAGGTTATTCAGCTCCTTATTTGTCCGGGCAATTACTGCAATATCCGAATACGCATATCCTTTTCCATGTATTTCCTTAATCAGCGCCCCAAACCTGCAATCATTAAAATTGGGTATATGTATAGCCTGCATCCCCGTGGAAAAAGATGCTGCCAGCTGCATTGGCACCCGCTCCCGATTCTTTTCTATCAGACCTGACGCCATTGTTACAATTTCTTCTGAGGAACGGTAATTTCGGGAAAGCAGAATATCTTTCGTTTCAGGAAATATGTCTGGAAAATCCAGCATAAACCGGTTGCTTCCGCCCCGAAAGGCATATATCGACTGATCCGCATCACCACAAATCATCAGATTATTTTCCGGTTCCTTCACCAACAGCCCGACAAACTCCGCCTGGGCATCATCGAGATCCTGCACTTCGTCCACCATGATATAGTCATACTGATTCTGCACCGTTTCCAGAATACCCTGATTGTTTTTCAACAGTTCTACCGCCATACCCACCTGATCGTCAAAGGTAATGTATCCCATTTCTTTAAAGGCTGCATCATACAGTTTCTTGACTCCTATGATTCCTTCCACGTCTTTTTTGCTATATGCGTTAGAAAACGCCTCTATCCCATGCTTGTTAATAAATTCAAAATCTTTCAACAGCGTTGCTATCAGACCGTAGCGCATGGTAAGCCCCTCATAGCTGACCCCGGAAATCAAGGGCGCATGGTTAAGGACTTTCATCAATAGGTTCTTACAGTCCACAAGCCCTGCAAGGCGTACCGGACCTGTCAGGAACTCATTTTGGGTGAGAATCCCAAATGCCAGCGCATGGAGTGTATAAATATTAACTCCCTGTCCCACCTGCACTCTCTCCTGCATTTCCTGCGCCGCTTTCTTGGTAAAGGTAATTGCAAGGATTTTTTCTGCCGGAACTCCTGACTCCACCAGCTTTCGTATCCGTTCTACCAAGACAGCCGTTTTACCACTGCCGGGACCTGCGCACACACGAAGGGGGCCCTTTACATGGTTTATTACATTTTCCTGTTCATTGGAAAAAGAAATCTCCTTTTTCTTTGTATGTGCTTCTTCCACCTGCTTTAAAAGAACAATATTCGGCGGTTTGCAAATATTTTCAAAAAAACAACCGTCACAGGAACACTCCTCTGCCTGTCCGATAATATGCTGTATATGCTCCCATACTCCTTCCGGATGCCTCTCAATATACTCCCCGCTTGAAATCTGAATGATATTATCACCTTTCTTTTCCTCGAACCTTGCAAGCCGGTCCGGTTTGTCAGCGGAAGAAACAAGCCTTACCATCATTACCCTGATCTCCTTTTGGGGATACTTTTTACTAAGCCCTTCCATCAGAACCAGCATTTCCAGACTGTTCTCCACTTTATGCTGCAGCTTCCTCGCCCTATATGAATACGGCTTACAAAAGTTCCTGCATAAAATGACGCCAACAATACTTCCATCAGACTGTTCAAACAGCAGGTCTGCCGTTCCTGAAATGCCAGCTACGTCTATTTCACCGTGGCACAACGGCATCTCCAAAGATACCATTGTATTTACTGATATTCTTGCCAACGATGGGATTGGGAAATTCCTTAAGAACCGGTCAAACAGCGCAATTTCATGTGCAATCACCCTTTTACGCTGCCAGCAGAGGGCGAACCAGTCTTCCTGATACGCCTCCTCCATATACATCTGCAGCTCTTCTATGATGGCATCCCTTTCCTTTCCCATGGCAATTCCCGCAGACATTCTCCTGATTGCCTCACTAAAACATAGATTCCTTGCATTATGGTCTTTCAGTGAAAGTTTTTGCAGTTTATATTTTCTGCCGCATTCCAATCCTGCAATCAAATCCTTACTCCTTATATGTTCCACTTTTTCCTCCTTATAAAAAAACGGGGCAGCTTTCCGCCGCCCCTAAAATCTACGCCACCTTTTTTGGGGCGTCAGTATAAGCCTCCAGTTTCTTTAGTGCGATATCAAGAAGCTGATCCATAACAAACGTCTTGCATACCCAGTTAGGATCAAAATTGTCAAAACCATAATAATTGTAACCATCACAGCCAAGCAAAAAAACACCGTACTCCTCTCCATCACATTCCTTTTTCTCTTCAGCAAAGCAGGCCCAAAACGGCATCCAGATATCATGCTCCAACCTGCTTATATGAAGATCTTCTTCCTTGCACACCGTCTGTATCAGATCTGCATCCTGTTTCTTAAGCGTATTATATGTAATCAGTTTCTCATTTAATAAAATGCCAAGATTAAAGTAATCCGTATAACGTACCGCCCCATTCACTAATTTCTCCTCATTCTCAAAGAATTTTCTCGCAAAACCTTCCACGCCGCATTCATCCAGAAATTCCATATACGCCTTATGAAACCGCTCCTCTTCCGAATCTCCACTGCCCCCGGAATCATCAGAAACCTCAATGTCCCCGCATTCATGTCGCAAACCGATACATTTCCATCCGTTAACACTGACAGCCGTATGCATAATATCCGACATCTCCTCGTCCCAAAAACGATAATCCTCTTGTGCATCGTCATATGCACCTACTAACCTTGTGGGATCATACGTTCTGACAAGCTCCGGCTGGTACTTTTCCCAAAAAAGGTTCAAGTACCGTAAAATCAGATTGCACAGGTTAGCTCGGAGTGGTGCCGAAGCATGATAATTACCCGTTATGCACTCATCAAGCACAGTGTCATCAAACGGGCAGGTATCTATTTTCAAAATATCTTCCAACGTCACATTTTGTCCTCCTTGTTCATTTTAAATAATTCCATTGCATACTCCAGCAGTTTATCCAGCACTACAATCCTGATGAAAAACAAACTATTCATCATCCGAAAGTTCACATCGCCATCACCATTCCAACCTTCAAACAGGCCCAGTAAATACTTGCCTGCATCAAGCATACAAAAATCTTCCTCAAATTTTATACATAATGGTCTGCAGATTTCCTTCAGCAGTTCTTCAATTTTTTTATCCCCTTCCGAAAAAGCCAACTTAACTTTCCGGTAGTTTTGTTTCCTGAACTGCAGATACCATCCTAAATTATAATTCCAAAAAATATAATATTTTGCATCGCTGCGATATGGTTGTATGCACTTCTTCATTTTTCTGGTCAGTTTTGCCGCACTCTTCCACTCTTCCAATTTACACGGCGCCGTCTCCGGCAGCCGGGTCAAAGTCTTCCCTTTGTATGCCATAATTCTATACTGCCAGTTGCATTCCGTCATTATCTGGATAAAAATTTTTCTGGCAAACTCTCCTTCACGCCATCGTGTGATATACTTCTCAGCGTTCACGTCTTTATCCTTTTTTGACAGACAGTACTTAACATCCGGCAATGAGATAGACATATTCATGGTCGAAACGAATTTTTCAATATACCGGTAGAGCAGAAGAAAATATACCCATTTCTTAATTGACAGACGCGATGATTCATATGTGTAAGTCCATGACGTACTTATATCACATATCACTTCTTCATCAATCGGAGTCGTATCAATGGCAAGAATATCTTCCAAGTTCATAATGCCTCCCGCCTCGGCGTCCGATCCATTGAATAGCACTTGAACGCATCAAAGAAAACAATTCCACCCGGCCAGTCATCCGAAAGAAACTTTATCGTATTAACCAACAGGATTAATGCCGCGAACTGGTTGGTTAAGAGATGCTGTGGTTCCACCTGGTTCAAGACCTCACAGCTTTCCTCGCTCCTTTTTACAGCCCCCTCCTGCAGCACATCCGGAAAATAGGTCGCTCTGTCAGGATACATCTCTACCCCGCCTATCCGCGATCCGATAACAATTTCTCCCGACTGGTATTCATTTGCACTGTCCATGTAGATACAATGTTCCCTATTCATATAAAAACCGTGCATACTCTGTCTGCACTGGTGGTTATCGACACACCCCACCAGAAAAACAAGCGAATCGCCCCTCACAAGCTTCTCTATGTCCTTTTCGCAGTCAATATAACCATCATAATAATCTACGGAAAGACCATACGCCTGGGAAAGCATCTCAGCCATGACCTGTGCCTTGTTATACCCTATATCCTGCGGCAAAAAAGCCTGCCTTACCAGATTTTTGTCCTCAACCAAATCACCGTCAACCAGAACTATACGTATTTCATCGTTCCGAAGGCATCTGTTTCCATAAAGATATCTTCCAAGTTCCTTGATATAATGGCTTCCTGTGCCGCCACAGCCAACAATGACAATATCACTTTTCATTTGTCTAATCCTCCATTTCAAAAACATCACTCAGCTTCAGCATTTTGTAATTTCCGGCAATGCCGGCACGCAGCTTATGGGTGATTTCCTTCTTGTCAAGATTGCCAAATACCATAAACAGACGCGTGCCTTTCTCATCATTATCGTCTATGGACGAAAAAAAGGCATTCATGGTTCCATGACTATGTATATCCATAACCAATACTTTGTCATTTTCCATATCATGATTGCGCGTAAAAACAACACTTGCAGACGTCACTTTCTGTTCCGGATAGTATATTTCATACTTTTCCGTTTCCAAGTTATAAAAAATCTGCACGGCAGCTTCTTTGCGTGGATTTCTCTTAAAAAAGGCAACAACATCCATCAAAATCCCATAAGGAATCTTTTTTTCCGTCATCCTGAAATCCACATCGGAACCGTCTTCCCTGCAGTCAAAACATCCATATGGCATCTGCTCAATTCTGTAAACAAAACCATTGTGCCCCGTTACAATAAAAAACCCCTGATTCTTGCGCACATTCATTATCTGAACGCCTTTCCGGGAGCCTTTGAGTACTGGAATAACAAATCCCCTTTCGTCATAATGCATTTCCGTACGCTCTTTTGAAAACTCCGGATAAATGCTTTCTATCACTGTACGGATTTCTTCCAGCGTAGCCGACTCTGCGTTTTTCAGGTCTTCTTTCTCGACCATCATTGTAAAGCCGGAACCACGTACAAGAATAGGCAGGCCAATCCGTTCGTTGGCCATCTCCCTTTTAAACTCCAATACAGGGAACAGCAGGTTAATTTCTGCATTGTAAACGAACATTCCGTTTTCGTACTCAGGATGCTTTTTCCCATAGGTTTTACGGATTTCCTCTAAAGTCACCTGTTCTTTTTCCGCATTTCCAAAATCCGCGCCCGTATATGTTTCCTTTTGGTCCAGGTATCCTATCTGGACAGGCAGGCTGTACTTCTTGCCCTTGATTTCGGTACCGCCTAACATATATGGGAACAACAGGCTGTTTCTCTCATCATAACAGAAATGACAATCCGAATACTCAGGATATTCTTTCACCCATGCCGCCCTTATTTCTTCAAGCGGCACTTTTTCTTTTATTTCCAGTTCATATTTCCCGACTTTAACAGTTAACGGAAATGCGATGGTCTGGTCCTTTTTTACTTCCTGATACTGGATATCCAGCTTGACCCAGCATCCTCCACCCTGGCAGGTCTTTTCATCTGCTTGTCCGTCATCAGAACCACCGTCTGTATCCGCTGCTTCTTCCTCAGCATCCAGTTCGTCATCCTGCTCCTCGTCCGCATCTTCATTCCCATAATCTTCTTCAGACGCAGCTTCCGCAATGTCTAACGGATCATCTTCTTCAGTCCGGTCTTTCTCATCATCCGCATCCGTATTTTCCGCAAGTTTTTCCATTGTTTCATGCAGCCTCGTAAATTCATTGCTGAACTTTACAAGACTGAACTGAATTCCGCTCAATTCAGGATACAGCTTACGAAGCTCTGTCTTTATTTCGTTTTCGCCCAGAGTCACTCCTCCAAACTGTTCCTGCGTAAGCGTACACTGAATATATCCGCTTCTGATCCGCACGGGTAACTGATAGCGTCCACCCTGCTTTACGGGCTTTTTTTCCTTTTTCGCTGTTTTTCCTCCGCCCTTTCCTTTTGCACCTTTTTTCTTGTTAGCCACATCCTCACTGCTGATTCCAAATAATTCTGCTAAACTGCTACTCATAATCATATCCTCCTTTTATTTTTTCCATGTCATTAAATCTTTCAGGCACATTTTCCCTCTCTGCTTTTTTATTGGCATAAGATATTCTTCCGGGAAATTCTGTTTGTTATGGAGCTGCTCAAATAGTTCACGCAGTGGTATATCCTTCACTCCAATACACTTTTCTGACTTATACAGATCCGAGTTGCATGGACTCTGTATAAACAGCGTCATTACCATTTCCAGCCTCTTTATTTCCAGGATGTCCGGAAATACATTACTTCCCCAACAAACTCTCCCATCATCGTATACGTTTCCAAATGGATATCTGTAAAGCACACTATTCCCCGTCGGTTTATCATCTTTTAATACAAAAACCCGCGTTTTTTCCAGCCTGCCCTTATCCACATGAAACGAAAACACAAGTGACGGCACACAGACATCGTACTGAGTATTCTCATACTGCATCATCTGCATGCTTGCAGGCAGCACAGTGACAATATCCGCCTTTAACTTATTGTTTCTAATACCAACTGCACCGTTGTAATATCCAAATGGAATTTCTCCAATAGGTGTTAGTTCTACTGTTTCAACAACCGACTTTTGGAAAGCTTTCAACAGAGATCCAATTTCTACCATTTTAGAATTTTTTTTCCCTTTCTCATCCGTAAATACAACATTGGCACAATCGTAACCATGAGAACGGTTAAAATTCTGATTCAAATAAATCGCTATATCCTGCATTACCATACCCTCCTTTTACTCTACAACGCTCTCCGCTGATTATTTTTGTAATCAACCAGCTTCGATGCATTAAAATAATCTTCGGTACATGAGTCATAGAGACTCAAAATTTCCGGTGTCTCATTAAACAGGTCTGCCATTCCTTCCAGACTAAGTTCATTAATGACCCTCTTATCTCCTGCCAATACCAAAAACAATGTCCGAATTCTTTCACTTTTCTCATTAAGCTGACCGATATCTACAGGCTTCAGCTTCAATATTTCCTTCTTAAGCCGCTTTCCATCAATAAAAATAGCCAAAACGTATCCTCCTTTTTTAGTGAATAAAATTGCAATAGTTCAAAACATAATCAAAGCCTAATCCTCCCGCACTCATAGGTTCCATAACAAACCTGTATACCTTTGGATAATTTTCCCTAAGCCGCTGGTACCTGTTCGGCTGTTCCTCCAAATGGCATCCCATAGCGCAGTACATACAGCCTGTCCTCTGCTCGCCCGTATTGTAATAGGCTCCTTTTTCGCCGCAGATTTTACCGTATACAGGACATATCCTTAAATTATTTTCCACTGCATACCGCAGGATATCCTGCCGCGGCCAGAAACCGAGTGGCTGTGATTTAGGCTTATCTGCAAGATACACGTTGCACCCTGTCCGGTTATACTGTCTCTGCCTCATAAAACCTTCATCCTGCGTAATCCCTATGTATGGCACCCGTCCGGTTCTTTTTGCATACTCAGTCAATGGTTTTTCCTTCATGACTATGCAGCAATATTCGCTTATATCAAACGGCGCATCTATAAGGAATTTCCAGCATTCAGACAGCTTACCAAGCTTCCCCCGTTCATCTCCATGCAGAAGGTAATTCCGGTAGCGCTCTGACAGGTTTCCATGCCTGAGCTTTCGTATCTTTGCAGCAACCTCCTTACTGATCAACGGATAGCCATAAGTAAGCAGGACATCTTTAAAATTCATTTCCGGATACAGGATTTCCACATCATAAAAACTACGGACAAACTCCCGTATCTGAGGGAATTCTAAGCCTGTATCCACAAAAACCTTTGGTATGGACCGGTCCAGAACCCTCTCCACCATATGCACCAGCACCGTTGAATCCAGGCCGCCGGAAAAACTGATATACACATCTCCGCCATAATATTCATACCATTGCCGTATCCGTGTAGCAGAGAGCCTCAGCTTTATCTCATATGGCAGATATTTTCGCTGACTGAACTCCCAATCCTGCAGTTTCAAATCTTTGTCCATGATATACATTTTCTTACACCCTTTTTCTAGCTAAAAAGCTGAAATCAATCTCCTTTTGCAAAAATAAAAGAATGTAAATACCTACTTCATAAATGAACAGGTTCACCCTGTTGCTATGATAGTTTTGTATCCACATTCCTGCTATCCGGGCAGCATCTTCCGCGTTGCCCACAATTTTCCCTTGCTCCAGCCGGCATCCTTTCATTGTAATCTTCTCTGCAATGTCAAACCCGGCATATTTCGTCTCCATTCGTTCGCGGTAATACTTCATCAGTTCCTCCGCCTCGCTTAAATTTTCAAGCAATATCACCGCTTCCATTTCATCAATGCAGAGCCCGTCTTCCACATCCTCCGCCAACTGCATTGCCGCAATCAGGTACAGTGCATAGAGCGCATAAGCGTAATGATAGTTGACATATACATCAAACGGCTCTATCCCATGCTTTCTAAAAAACTGACTTCCTTTCATCATGCTGCGCCTTTCTTGTCAAATGAAACAAATTCCAGCTGCATACTCCCGCGGTATTCTTTGCGTATCCCACGAAAAGTCATTTCATTCAGTTTTTGCCCGATCTGAAATTTTTCACCGTATGCTTTCTGGAGATCATCCCACTGCTTTTTCCAGATGAAAAGCTCGAGTGTTTCCCCATCACAACATACTTTCGCCTTGACACCGCCCTTCGGCAAGGCTTTAAAAGGCTCCATGACCGTCACTTTCACGACCACTTCTTTCTGCGGTTCCCGACCGGGCTGCCGGGATCCGGTTGACGCTTTTCCTTTCATGCCAATCCCGAACCTTTTTGCACATCGTTTAAAAACATCCTGCACTGCAGAGTCAACCGAATTTGCAACAGATGTTGGACGTGTTGATTCTTTGGGATAGATGACATCTGCCGCCCCGCTGGTACTGCGCACAATAGGTACACGCTCGTCATCATAGATACTGAGTTTTCCGCTTGCAATGCAGCTTTCAAATCCATCAGATCCGAAACTGTACACCTGAACAGGGGCTATGAGTTCAAAGTCCCAATTTCCCATACCCACCACGTTATTCAGGCGCTCTTCAATCTTTTCAACCGGTATGTACGCCATCCCTGTTGACGGATGCTTTTTTACCGCATCTGAAGGAAATTCCGCCTGAAGCTTTTCCCATACTTCTCGTATGGGCATTCCATTTACTGTTCTTTCTTTCAAGATTATCCTCCTTTTATAAAATTTTTCATAAAAAAAGCGCCTACAGTAACCTGTAGACGCAATATTTTTATGATGCACCCTTATCATACACAAAAAGACCTGTTTCCAGGAATTTAATCCCTCTGTCAGCATACGCTGGCAATGTGAATAATAAAGAATGTTTAGGATATTATATTACAATGAAAGGGCGTTTGTCAAAGAATTCTTATATTACAGTAGTCTCATTTATTCTTTCATTATTCCACTCTTATCGAAACATTAAACCATATAGATAATTGGCTAATTGGTTTATTAAATCTAGTTGTTCAAGAAAAGGAATCAATATAACAAATCCCAAAATAGAAAAAAGTCTATTTTTTTTATTTAAGGGTAACTTCCAAAAAATAATTATAACTGCTATAACATCAAACCAAAGCTGTGGCGTAAAATAGCTAGACGTACTAATAAATTTATATGCTTCACTCCCAAGTAATAGGTTTGGAATCAAGGTTCCCAATATAGCAATATGTCCATTTTTTCGTCTTAGTGTTATCAAAATATACAACAAAGGGCTACATACTGCCACAATACTCCATAAGAGCAAATATCTGTAAGGAAAATAACGATATACAAAAAGGGTCGCACAATAATAACTAATGACCATACTCAGCATAAAACATAACGTCTTAACTATTCCTTCTTTTGTATTTTTTGAGTTATATTCAACAAAACAAACAACAACAATAAAGACACCTAAATAATTCAAAAGGTCTTTTAAACCCAAATACCCCAATAATGTATTTCCAGGAATTAAATCCACTATTTTTGCCAATGATCCAAATAATAATCCTATAAATATGGATTTACAGTAGCGCATAGAAACCATCTCCCTTAATATGTCTTATAAAAAGACAAAATGTAAGAATAAATTGTGGATATATACATTACACCTTCATAATCTTGAATCAAAAATTTGTTATCAATTTTTGCACTTTCTACTGATTGGAGGTGCATAGACTCCGAATTTAGATTTAATTCTTTTGCTAAGCTCAATGAACTATATGTCATATTTGCGGATTCTGATAAAGTTCTGAATTCATTTTCTATCTCATCTTTGCTCATCAAATTAAACTTGAAAATCAAGCCTAAGAAATCAAAAGCTAAATTGAATGATTCTGTAGATACAAGATAATTATACTGCGATAGAATGTAATTTTCATCTTCTTTGCCAATCTCTACCTCAGCTAAATCTAATATAAGATAATAGTAATATATTTTGGTATTATGCGCTTCATATCCTTTGTCTTTTTCAAACGATAATCGTTCCCTAATTAAATCAAGCTTTTCGTCTGAGATTTCAATGTTTTCTTGAACACAGAATAAGCACTCATAATATGATTGAGTAGAAGAATTTGTTGCGAACAGATTTTTTCCCGTTTGTTCTCCTAAGAAGTTTTCAAGTTTTTTCAATCTTTCATCATCTGAATTAAAAACATATTTTAATAATAAAAATGTTTGATACTCCTCAATCCAATTATCATATTCAACTACATAACTTGGATATAGATTATTTACCATTGGTGTAATAAAATTATAATATTCTAAAAAATATTTTGATCCGTCAAAGTCTTGACTTTGCAAATCCAAACACATAACAGCATAATAAATCTCACTAGACAAGAAAACGTAAGGCAACCGCTCTGATATGTTCTGTATAATTTCATTATCAATACTTGCAACTATTTCAAGTTCTTTACAATTCCAGAGATAATAATAAAGGTTTTCATATTTATAAAAATCTTCATTTTCATAATGATATGAACTTTCTAATTCTAAATAGTCTCGACATTCTTTTAAAAAAATAGAATTTCCATCAATGTAATGATTTCTACATAAGTTCAAATACCAATATATCATAACAAGCCTATTGTTAACACTAGTTTGAGTTGGTATATTGACTTCCAAGAATTGCCTTAATTTTTCTGTATTAAAAGCGGAATTTTCTTTTCCTAAATACATTGCAAAAATGTAATAACATTCAACTGTATCTTCAGTAACTTCCGGATTCAGAGCAATATATTCTTCGATATTTATAACATTTTCATTAGAGTAATCAAGGATATCTGCATATTTTAAATACATTATATCCTCTTTTAGTTTATCATTGAGAGCATCTCTAAAGGCTGTGACAGCTTGTTCATTAACTAATAGATTAAAGTACTCTTGTATTTTAAGATGATAATATGTCTGCTCAAAACTATTAGATTCAATATTTGATAATTTTGATGACATAAAAACACCATCTTCTTTTATAGAGTCAAGCAGAAAATCTTCAACTCCTTCATACATATATATCTCAGAATTATTAACTTGATTACCCGATTGCGGGATAACTTTACAGCCAGACAAGAAAGATATAAGAATGACCAAACTCAAAAAAAATGCTGTTTTCCTTTTCATAAAACACCTCCGTCTTTCTATATTGCAATAGTCGGCTTTACATCTATATTACCCTAAAACCACTTCTCTCTTCAAATTTTTAACAAGGATTTTTGCTTAATGCCTCTATAAATAATACAAGGGATGGCATGAATCTCATACCATCCCTCATTATGCGCTTTCACACTAGACATTTTTCAGGATCTTTAAGGTGTAACAGATGTCTGAGTAGTAATAGTTGCTTTTTTCACTACAGAACCACCCCAAACAGAAGCTTCGTTAACCATCGTAACCTTTTTCCAGTTGCCTTGCAACGCAATATTAGAACGATAAGAGGCATCCTGTTGACCCTTAGTGTTCTCATAATACTTATGAGGGGTAGTAGCCATTGTTGTGGTTGAACTAGTAGTAGCACTTACAGACACTCCTGGCGAAGTTACATTCAGCGTTACAGTTACACTGTGAGTCAATGATTCAGATTCAACTGTGCAGTACCACTCCGTTCTGATGTTAGTGTGATCAGTTTTATTGTACTGAGCAGAAACCTGATAATCTATTAGATCATTCGAAAAAATCGAGCTCAGCCAAACGTTTGCCGTCAATGTACCACCTGTGTCGGTCTTAATAGTTTTAGACAAACTTGCTCTAGGGGTAGGATACTGAACATCCGATAAAGAGTCATTTGGCGCTGCTGGCGTGGGATCTTCAGCCGCAAATACTGTGATGGATGTAGCGCACAGCATTACGACTGTCAAAGCTACAGATAATAATTTTCTTAGTTTTTTACATTTCATGTTTTTTCCTCCTTCTTCATTTGAACTTATACATTGCTTAATTAAGATACTACTATCATAATTATTTCAACTAGAACTTACAAGTCATTTAACGAAATGTACAACTTTTCGTCCCCACGTAGAATGAAAGAAACGAACTTACAATTTAATCTATCATTTTCACACACTATAAAATATCACTTACATCTTGCCAGTTATAACTTTCATGTGCTAAAATACCTTTGTTATTATTAGCATTTAGCTCCTTTCGGAGAAAATGAATACCAAATCCCTGGCAACAGGTTATTTAAGCTGCAGATTCTGCAGCTTTTTATTTTGAATAGAAAGGAGCACTTAAACAAATGCAAAACACACTAAATTATAAAGATACACTGATTAAGGAAGCCTGTCTGCTTTCCCTGACGAAAAGCGACTGCGACCTTTTCATTCTCGCTCAGGTAAATACAATAACTTACCAACAGTTAGCAGCCACCGGACTTCACGGCATTTCCACCACCGGAGGGCGCCTGAGCCTGAAAAAGCTCACGGAGCAGGGATATATAACGGGTAAGACCCTGCCAAATACCAACCGCGTAAAGTATTTCATCCTGACTGCCAAAGGGAAGACACGCCTGGAAAAGATTTTTAGCAGCACTTTTCTAAGCACAAAGCAGATTGATCTTGAGCGCAGACCCCCGACAAGCCAGCAGCAACTCCCGCACCGCATCCACACCAACGATTTATACTTTGCGTATCTCTCCTGCCCATACCTTGAAAATCTACCTGTTTGGCAACTGGAGGCACGCTATCAGGCGGCATCGGAAAAACTGCAGACACCCCGATGCGACGGACTGCTTGAGACAGGATACGGCAATTACTACATAGAACTGGATAACCGTACACAGGGGGATGCCGCATTAGAAAATAAGCTGTCACAATATATGGATTCGGATCTGTTTCTTGGCAGGAATGCAATAAAAAACACCCTAGTTTTTACATTAAACACGGAAGTAAAATCGCCGCCGGTAAAGAAACCACCCTATTCCGTATACCGGATCTTGCTAAAGGCAATCCGCATATGGCAGGCTCTGGAGAAGGAACAGGATAAAGCAATACATTTTTCAGCATTCTGCGACATTATGGAGAACGGCAGCTATCCTTATTTATGCCTGCTGTCAGCAAACGACAAAATGATTTTAAGGAATCTGTGCAGGCAATATCCCGATATCTCATTAAACGATGCCGTCCTTATGAAAAAAGAATTCCTATATGATACATCCCTTCAGGATGAGCGCGTTTCCAATCAGGACGCGCTTTTTTTGAAACGTCTGAAACAGAAATTTTACAGCATACTGGATAACCGCCACTACGCCACTTTGCATTACCGTATTAGACAGGGTATGCGTTTGTATGCCATTCCTAACCACAGGCTGGCAGATAACATACCTTTTCTTTTTCAGCAAGAATATCGTCTACAGCTATGGTTTCCGCAAATCCTGTTCCATATGGGACTGCAGAACTTAGAGGCGTGGAAATACAATCCCTCCCAGTACCTGTCCGATACAGGGGAGCTTCGGTTCTTTTTTTATAACACTTTTGAAAATACGGATTCTTCCCAATCCGTAATCATATTCGAGGATATTGTGCATGACCTTGGCGGACGCGAACGTGTCCGCTTTTTTTTGCGGAAACACCGGAAGGTACTGGACTGCCTGCTCATATTGCTGGTTTCAGACAGAAAGGATGCGGTCCAGTTTATGTCTGAGATGTCCAATATCCTGCAGAAGCCGGAAAACGCCTGTGTGCATATCTGTTTTCTAGATAAAAAGGCAGACCTGTACCAAACACCTGCCATGCAAAACGCCTATTTTAAAAAAGAAAACCTTTGGCTGCCCGCCATGATTGATTTTGACGACTTTACCGGGCAGTTATCCCTTACAGAAAGGAGCGATCTATATTGAGTAAAACGTCTTTCCTTACAAGTTACTTTCAAAGTATCAGGGAGCAGGCCGCGGAAAATTTAAAGGGAAACCGCGCTATGCTGCCCGTTAATGCCGGATACCTGATCTTATTCCTGCATATGCTACATTTTATTTTCAGGTTTCTCGTTTCCCTTTACCGACTCGATTACAGCTTTATCCCTCTGCACCCGGTATACCTTGTATTCTGGATAGTCGCTCCAATACTGCTTTATCTCTATGGCACAAAGTATTCTTTTTATAACTTCCATCAGATAAAGCTGCTCTGCCTGGGAAGCGTACTATCCTCCGCTTTCCTGATTCTGCTCTCACTGATTTACTGCGGATTGTCCCGTATTTTTCTCCCGGCAATCCTGCGCTTTCCCGTGGATGAGGCTTTTACAAAAAATATGGTATTACTGCTTGGACGTATAGTAACGCAGCTGCCCCTTATCCCTATCGGACTCCTCTTATCAAAGGGAGTCTTTTTTGCACTCCGGGATCCCGCGTGCCGCAAACAAGTACTTGCATACAAGATAACACATTCCATAGAGCCGGAATCTCAGAAAAAAAATGAGATTGCCTATAACATGAATATTGTCCGGGACATAAACACCGGGAAAAACATTACTATATATGCAAAAGACCGTTTCCTGCACACGCTGATTGACGGGACCTCCGGTACAGGAAAAACGTCCTCCACAATTCTTCCAGCTATCCGTGACGACTTAAATATGCGGTGCAAAGCAGAGGATATGCAGAAATTCCATGTAAAGCAGCTGGAATCCGCCGGCCTTATCGCATACTCTCCTCCCGCCAATACACGAAGTTTTTCCGTCAACGACTGCATTCCTATTGTAAAACAGCCGGAAAATATATCACCTGCAGACATTGACCACAAACTTAAGGATATACAGGAGAAGCTGGAAAATATCCGCCTTAATTATCCCATATGCGGACTTACCGTTCTTGCTCCGGACGATTCCTTAACGGACGATGTATGCCGCCTGTGCGATGCGCGCGGCATTCCATACAACCGGATAGATGCAGTCCGCGATGCAGACGGAAAGCACAAAAAGAACACTATCGGACTAAACCCGTTTTACATCCCTACCCATATGGAAGATGAGGCAAAAAACCAGATGATCGTAAAGAGAGCCGTCATTTTTTCCGATGTCATGCAGGCAATAACGGACTTAAAGGGAAAAGCAGACTCTTATTTTACCGGCCTGAACCGCCAGATGATTGCCAATCTTGCCATTCTGGTGATGGCAACCGTACCCATATTGCGAAGACGCCAGGCCACGCCTACGGACTTACAAGCAATCATCAACAATTTTAATTTACTTACGGAGTACGTCGATAAACTGGAAGAACTGGACCAGAGTACAAAACAATACGCCTTTATTATCCAATACATACGTGAAGATCTGCTCGGAAAAGGCAGGGACAAAATGGAGGATCAAAGCCGCGGTACCCGGAACATTATCAATGAGTTCCTGCTGATGCCTGCCAACAGGGAGATTTTTTGTTCGCAGAACAGCATTGATTTTGACCGGGCATTAGCTAACGGGGAAGTTACTGTATGCAACTATAATCTTGCCAGCGGCGACACCGATGCCGTTGCATTCGGACTGTTCTTCCTGCTTTCCTTCAATAATGCAGTGTTATCCCGCCCGGGAACGGAATTTACGCGCGTCCCTCACTTTTTCTATGTAGACGAGCTTCCCGTGCTGATCCATCCTTCACTTGAGAAAAACTTCTCATTATTCCGTAAGTTCCGAGTCGCAATGACTGTTGCAATCCAGACATTAGATCAGATGGAAAAGAACGAAATCACCAAATATTTGAAAGGCGTCATTCTTGGGTGCGCCCATATCATTGTATTTGGGCGGTCTTCCCTTTCTGATATGGAAATTTTCTCTGCCCTGGCAGGCGTGCATGATGTGGCAGAAGTACAGCAGTCAACAACGGAAACTGCCATCACTGACAGTTCTCCTCATTATTCATTTTCCAGCCGGGAAATGATAACACAGAAGAATTTCCTTGAGGAAATTGATATCAGAATGAAGGATTTTCAGGAAGTTACCTTCTTTACAACCAGAAACGGGCGCCCTCTTCCCGCTTTACAGGGAATTGTGGAATTCCTAAAACCCACGGACTGGGAGAACATAAAGAGAAACAACATTGTCTTTTATCCGGTTACTGTCAATACGGACAGCCCTATTCCTGATGATTTGGATATTCCTGATGACATCATACCCTCCCAGGAGCAGGAAACAAGCTACAGCTTCCTTCCTGGAACGCCATTAAGCTATTTTCAGAGCGCAGTCAAAAAGCCCATATCGAAAAACTCAGGGAATACAGACCAAACACCCCCAAATTCACTGCCTGACGGCAGCGAAAATATTGATGATATTCTATAAAATATAAGGAGGACTTATGAACTATAAAGAAATAGCAGAAACGGAACCTTTTACTGCAAAAACCCCTTTCCATATGAACCCCGGGTGGGAACTTTTGCTCGAAAACAGCAATAAAAACTGCAGCCACTCTGAGATTGAACTTTTACTGCAAAAGCGGATTATCAATCTTATCGATATTGAAATAATGAAGATTTTGGCACAGTATCCATACACAAACAGCAATAATATAACATTCCTGCTTAACCACACGCTCCATCAGGGCTATCAGAAACCATCCTACCTAAGCAACCTGAATAAACTGAAAAAAGCCGGAATTATTCTTCGATATGCCTTTACAGACACCGCGAAGCAAACAGACGGAGTATTGGCTACTGCCTCTCCGCTCCGTCTGTACTGTTTATCCCAGGCAGCGCATACATATATGGCCTCCATCACCCCGGACTGCCATCAGGCAGCTACTGCATCCATTTCCACTGTCCGCAAGCTGGAGCTTGCATCGTTAAACCAGTTCCTGATACGGTTCCAGCAGCATTACAGCACCCATATCGCCTCATTGCAATACTTAAAAAGCACAAAAATCGGCTCTACTCCTTTTACCATTGATGCTGCCCTTTGCTGTAGTGCAACACATCCCGTTTTCAAGGAGAAAGAGCATATCTGGCTTTTTATGTTCTCCTGCAGGGAGTATGGAAACTGGATAAAAAACAACCTTACCCGGCTTAAAATGCTGCACATCTGGCTCCAAAGGCACTCTGATGAATACCTTGCGCCATTCGTTATCTACCTGACAGAAAACCTGTCAATGGCGTTGACGTTATACTCTCACATACAGAACGTGCCACTATTAGAAAGCTTTCCCGTATATTTTTGTCCGGACAGCCTGCTGGTATCCTCCCCGCCTCTTGATTCAATATATTCGTGCGAACTAGAAGAGGACGGACATTTGACAGCAATACGGCATTCTATTTCTTTTTAATCAAAAGTAAGTGGCAACACATTCATATATCTATTGCCACTTACTTTATGATCCGCCTATATATCTACCTTTTCAATATTATAAATTGTAAGAAAAACTGAAATAATGGATAAAATAAACAATATGATATAGAATGCAAGGTTATCTACCAACGTATACGCCCCTATGTTTCCTTGAGTTAGACATACTAGGATAACCGAGCTAACTATAGTTGCTTTTGAAGACTTCATTTTGACACCAACTAATAAAGCAATAAAACAGATACTAATCATCATTATGGAACTTATGATAATTTGAGAATAGAATGAAAACTCGCTAAAATTGACTCCCCTCATATCTACATCGATAAACCGACTTACAAAACTAAAAATCCCATATGCCAGAAGTTTAGTTATAATTAATGCAGCTATATTAAAAGTCCAAACTGACAGCATTTGAGCCAATAGTATTTTTTGTCTTTTTATTGGATATGAAAACATCAAGTAGATTGTTTTGTTCTTATAGCCGCTAACAATAAACGATGCTAACATTGTACTTGCAAACACAATATAAGACATATTAGCAAACAATTCTATACTTACGCAGAGAATACTTTTATTATACAGTTCCGCCGAGTCCTCCATTTTCATTTCTCCAACCATGAATAAAAGCAATATAAGTAAAATCCCCGTCATAATACAAGCATTGCGCATATATTTTCCGATATGATTCTTCTTCCATTCCAATTTAATCATTTTAATCATTTTTTTCACCTTCTCCCATTAAATGCATGAAATAATCTTCCAGATGTTCTGCCTTTTTGCCAATAGAAATGATTTCATTTCCTTCAAGAAGCAACGCTTTGGTTATCTCTTGAGGTGTGATATTTTCACTATAAATGCGAAGCATGTTTTCACCAACTATTTTATAATCATCATTTAAAAGAAAACCTCCTAATGTCTGCATCGCCTTTCTTACATCCTGCACTTCTACTTCAATATAAGGCGAACGCATTTGAGAGATTTCTTTTGTTGATATTTCTCTTATCATCTGCCCATGATTAATAATTCCAACTGTGTCTGCAATATCTTCTATTTCGGAAAGAATATGTGTTGAAATCATTATTGTTACTCCTAATTCTTCCTTAAGCATACGAAACAGGTCTCTCATTTGCTTCATCCCTATAGGATCCAATCCGTTTGTCGGCTCATCAAGAATCAAAAGTTCCGGCTTAGTTAATACAGCTCTTGCAATTCCTAATCTTTGTTTCATTCCCAACGAATACTGCTTCACCGGTTTTTTAGATGCATCTTTCAATCCCAGTAAATCAAGAGCATTCTCTATTCCCCGTTGGTTATCATATCCGATATACTCGCAATGCAGTTTCAAATTACTTTCTCCGCTAAGGTGTTCATAAAACACCGGAAACTCTATGATACTCCCTATTCTTTTTAAAACTTCATAGGATGTTGATGTCAATTTTTCTCCAAATACTTCAATTGTCCCCCCTGTCGGCTTCCAAAAATTCATTATCATCTTCATTACAGATGTTTTTCCCGCGCCATTGGGTCCCAAAAAGCCGTATATCTCTCCTTTATTAACATGAATATTAAGATTCGAAATAATACTTCTCCCTTTAATATTTTTTTCCAAATTTATAGTCTGCAAAATATATGACATATTGTAAACCTCCTGCATCCTGAAACTAATTTACCAATATTTCACAATAATAAAATAATTATTATACAACATTAACCAATACTTTTCCTTTTTCAAGAGGTGCGCTATCTATGTCCAGCATGCGCACCTCTTAACTTATATTACCAGCAACATGCAATGATACCGAATGCCGGCGTTGTCACTTCCTCCAGCTCTTCAAGCTCTTCAAATCCCTCTACGAACTCTACACGCATCTTGGTTTCCTCCTCTCTGTTTGATTGTTGACTACTTATGTTTCCACTGCCTTACCAGCAGCATGCAATGATACCGAATGCCGGTGTTGTCACTTCCTCCAGCTCTTCAAGCTCTTCAAATCCCTCTACGAACTCTACACGCATCTCTTTTTCCTCCTTCTTTTGATTATTGACGCCTTAAGGTTTTCTGCCTACAGGCAGCATGCAATGATACCGAATGCTGGTGTTGTCACTTCCTCCAGCTCTTCAAGCTCTTCAAATCCCTCTACGAACTCTACACGCATCTTGGTTTCCTCCTCTCTGTTTGATTGCTGACTACTATGTTTCCATTGCCTTACCAGCAGCATGCAATGATACCGAATGCCGGTGTTGTCACTTCTTCCAGCTCTTCAAGCTCTTCAAATCCCTCTACGAACTCTACACGCATCTCTTTTTCCTCCTTTTCATTTGATTATTGACACCTTAGGGCTTTCTGCCTAATGGCAGCATGCAATGATACCGAATGCCGGTGTTATCACTTCTTCCAGCTCTTCAAGCTCTTCAAATCCCTCTACGAACTCTACACGCATCTTGGTTTCCTCCTCTCTGTTTGATTGCTGACTACTATGTTTCCATTGCCTTACCAGCAGCATGCAATGATACCGAATGCCGGTGTTGTCACTTCTTCCAGCTCTTCAAGCTCTTCAAATTCTTCTACGAACTCTACACGCATCTCTTTTTCCTCCTTTTCATTTGATTATTGACACCTTAGGGCTTTCTGCCTAATGGCAGCATGCAATGATACCGAATGCCGGTGTTGTTACCTCTTCCAGCTCTTCAAGCTCTTCAAATCCTTCTACGAACTCTACACGCATCTCTTTTTCCTCCTTTTCATTTGATTATTGACACCTTAGGACTTTCTGCCTAATGGCAGCATGCAATGATACCGAATGCCGGTGTTGTTACCTCTTCCAGCTCTTCAAGCTCTTCAAATCCTTCTATGAACTCTACGCGCATCTCTTTTTCCTCCTTTCCGTTTGATCATTGACACCTTATATCTCGCAACATGCAACGATACCAAATACAGGCGTAACTACTTCTTCTAAAGATTCCAACTCTTCAAACCTTTCAAGAAATTCTGTTTTCATCTCAGGTTCCTCCCTTTCTTATATTTACTATATTTAAAAATATAATAATTTTATTTGATGCTGGCGACATTTTTAATAAACTTAGCCATGTTCAAAACTGTAATAAACCCAAAAAAGAATATAACTAATATAAATATATGTATACTCGAAACATTTAACAGGTTGAAAAAGTGAAGTATCGACTTCAACAATCCTACACAGCCCCAAATACTTATTATATATGCCAGCAATATATATGATATTAAAAACATGTCCTCACGCTTATTTACTATTGTATTCATTTTCTTAGGATTCTTAATAACTTGTCCTATCATAGTCAAAGCTTTCCACCGTGCGCCTTCTATGCCGAGCATAATTGCCAAAACCTGATATCCATCACTTGTTCCTATTGGCAAAATGCAACTTATTATACATCCAATATTAACTAGTGCGCCTATCATAAATACCCATGAATCCGATGACAAACAGAGAATAAGATACATCAAAACCTGTATAAAGTTCATAAAAGTACCCATTAAAAGAACTTTTATTTTTTCCTTACTTTTATGAATACAAAAATTTTTGTACCGCACATAAAATATAGGACTTATTCCCCAAATAAACGAAACATTTATGCTCTTCCATTCTATTCCGAGCTTTTGAGCCATCAGCAGATGACCGCTTTCATGTAAAACAATAGCCAATGCGGATATAAAAGCAATCGCAATCAATGATTTCAAGTCTACGTTTTCTATAGAAAACTTCATATTACTCAGCTCATTAATGATATGTTCACGATACAAAATTAACCCCGCAAGTGACATCATTATAATTAACACTGAAATAATGCAAACAACATTAAAACACGCTTTCCATACATTCCGCTTCCTATTCAATTTTTCTAACGGGATCTCTAGAAACTTCTTGCTATTCAAATCAATGGTAACTTTAGTTTTTATACCCTTATCATCATCAAACAGATTATATCTCTGCAACATTTGACAAATGACATTCAAAGAAATTTTCCCCTCAGATATTTCTCTGCACTTTTGATCTAATTTCAAAGAATCTCTCTCTTTCAAAGCATATGGTATAAATTCAGCAAAGAAGTTATATTGAGCTGCATTAAGCTTAAAATATTGTGATTTTTTATCGCTGGACATAAAATATTTCACTTTACCTCCAAATTCATCCTTTGATACACATATGTCATCAATAATTGGAGGAATATATCCACTAAATAACGAATCCATCTTCCATCAGCCTTTCTGATAAATTTTTGTAATTTTTCAAGAGATTTGTATAACTAATACTTTTTTTGTCGAGTTTTGCCAAAAACTTAATACATTCCTCCATAATGGCTTTCTGATATACACATCGCGGAGGGCAAATTTCATACATATTCCCATTTGATAACAATTGGATCCCTTTACAAAATACCACGCATATGTTTCTTGCAATACATTCCTGACAGGTACTACTATTAAACCGGGAAACATTAGCATAATCCTTTATAATCTCCCCACGCAGACCATTTTCAGAGTCACCTATACAAGCCTTTGCACTATTACAAAACATTTGGCAAGGATAAGCTTTACCATCCGTATCGATTAACAAAGAATGACCAGATGTACAATTCCCTACAATCTTTTTATGCACAATCTGAAATATCGGTGCTACAAGACCCGTAGGTATAATTCCAGGCTCACTGCTTATCAATCTCTCTAAATAAAATTCCGCCAATTCCCTAATAAACGCATCTAATGTTTCCAACTCCTGCGCTACAGACAAATCCTCAGCGTCACTCTCCACAGGTATTGCTAAATAATTAGAACACCCTGTAGCTTCAATGCTTTTCGCCCACTCTATCGCATATCCTGGTTTATATTGCTTTAAATGATTTCGATTAATGGTGGCCTGTAAAACAAATTTTAAATTATGCCGCTGCAAGCATTCGATGCCTTTCATAACTTGATCATAAACACTATCTGATGTATATCCGATTCGAGAAAGATCATTCAGTTTCTTTCCCCCATCAAGGCTGATCGCGACCCTAATATTATATTTCTTAAAAAACTCTGCCATATCATCAGTGAGCATTACCAAATTAGTAATAATAGAAAGCTTTGGTATTTCCAATTTGTTTTGCTCAAAATAGCTGATTAATTCCGGCACAAAAAGAGAAATTTCTTTAAAACCAATTAATGGTTCTCCCCCAAAAAATGAAATGCTTTTTATTCCTTCCGAATATTCTCTTAAAACCATTTTTACTGCTTTCATGTACATATCCGCAGATAAAATTTTGGGCTTATCTGAAACATTGCCATATTCGCCTTCACCGGCATAACAATATTTACATCTTAAATTGCAAGTTCTGGCTGACATAAAGGTAATCCCAACTTTTCCCTCGCCTAATCGCAGCTTTCTCTCTTCCTTCTCCATCAATTCACATTCAGGAATCTGCATTTTTTCAACATCTGATCCTTTTTCAATTTTTGCAATCTGAAATGATGACGGTAAATATAAAACATCATAATCTTCTTTTTCACATTTAACAATGAATGCATCTTTACTCATTTTTCTCTCCTTTACAGTTTTTTAGATTTATTAAACACTATAGAAGCTTGCATCTATCTGTTTTTGTTATTCTTTTTGTCAACGCTGTTATCATCTTGGCTTCCACCAGACATCAATTTGGCCGGTACTTCAAAATCATACATTCCTAATGTAATAGATTTACCCAGACCAAACTTTCCAAAGCCACATAGCATATCAATACTTTTTTTCCTTAAACCTTTCATTGTTGAATCTCCTTTTCAAATGATTTATTTGATAATGCTACTTTATCATGCATTACAACAGATCATACGCTTTTTTCTTAAAAGAACTTCTTTACATAGTTAACGTATTTTAGCTGTTTCTTAAATAACGTTTAAGTAATAAAAAATAGCTTAAACGTTTTATTCTCGTCTTATGCGTATACTTTTACAATAAAAAACAACCCGCAGAAAACATATCTAGCGAATTGTCTTTCTTATTATGACATTATACTTAAAAACCATGTAAAAATTCCATCTCACTGGGATGTAGAGAAGTGAATCCTGAAAGAATAAATACAGAAATGGATATTTATATTTGGCTTCTTACATGTCCGAACATTCTATGAGAAATAGGACATTCTGCCTCATTTTTCATAATAATAACTTTATCAGCATATAAAACTTCTTTTACATTATTCTTGTTCACCAAATAAGCTCTATGACAACGAATAAAATCTGTTCCAACTTCATCTTCAATATCTTTCATTTTGCCAAAAAATTCCATTGACTTATTTTTTGTATGTACAACTAATTTATGCTCATTAACAGATGTTTCAAAGAACATAATATCATCGTAAGCCAATGTTAATTTTCTTCCGCCCCTTGTAATAGTAATAGTTTTTCCTCCGCCTCTCGAAATTTTCATATATTTTCTATTTACATTTTCTATGCATTCACATATTCGATGCTGCAGTTGATGTGGGTCATCTTTTAAAATAAAGTCTAAAGCTTCTACTTTATATTGAAATGTTATAAAGGACATTTCTGAATGAGATGTTATAAACACTATAAATCCTCTCGGATCATATTCTCTTATTTCTTTAGCAAGCATTAATCCATTCTTACTTGCTTTTAGATCTATATCAAGAAAATAAAGACCAGTATTTTCCGATTTTTTTAATTGCTCTATCAATTCCTCCGGATTATCTGTGCTTATACGTAATTTCATATCATATTCCTGAATCAATATAGCTGCCTTAACATAATGAGCTATAATATCTCTCTGCTCCTTAATATCTTCACATATATATACATCTATCATATTCGATATCCTCCATTACGCTTAAGCTATTTTTTCCTTACGTTTAAGAAATAAAACACTACTTTCTAAATCAATTCATTATAATTAATATTAAAAAATAAAAGGCGGTTATTATATGAAAAATTTAATCAGTTATGTTGCAAAAAAAATAATCAATATACTTGATAAAGACAATCAGTGTTCAGAAATAGAACTACTGCAAATGTTTTTTGGACTTCAAAATATTTTATATAATGTTGTTATTACTGCATCTATTTTGCTTATATCGTTAATTACAGACAATTTTATTGAAACTCTTCTGATATTTACTTTTTTTGGAATATTGCGTATCATTGCCGGAGGATATCATTGTAACAGCGTTGAAAAATGCATAATAACTACCTCTCTAGTCATGATTGGCGGTGGCAAATTTATACAGTCCATACACATAAGTCAATCTATATGTATTACTATATGTATTTTAGTAAATATCGTATTTTTTTCTTATATACCAAAGGGTACACACAATAATCCTTACTCTCTAGAATATAGTGTTAAGCAACATAAACGCTTAAAAATAGTTGCTATTTTATTATCCATAATCTCTATTTTATCAAATTCTATACTGCGTGGAGCAATTGTTTACTCAATGTCCATTGTTGCAATTTTACTAATTCCTACTATCAAGCATAAATTTCCAATAATTGAGTAAAGTACCCTGCTTCATATTCTGTGTCCATAATCACATTATCGTAATCATTAGTAATAGTTTTAATATTGTACAAACCCGCTCCTCTACGTTCCCCTTTAGAACTGATACCTATACTTCCTAGCTTGCTGTAGTCAATATCATGCTTAATATATGTATTTTTTATAATAAATGTTATATCTCTATTTATTTTCATTATGCTAAAACCAATACTAGGGTTCTCACATTCTTGACAGGCTTCTATTGCATTATCCAATAAAATACCTATGATTCTTACCAAATCAACACCCTTCATATTGATCTCCTCAATTTTTTCAGTTATTTCAAGACTTACTTCTATATTGAGTTCTAAAGCGTGATTTATTTTAACGAAAATTAGGCTTTTCAGTTCTACAATATCCAAATTATGTAATATTGCTATGGCATCATTTGCTTTTATAAGCTGATTACTGATTGGAAATATCTGCTTATCATAATACCTTTTTAAGCCTTCCATATCATTACCCTCAATATAACCCGCCATACTCACCATAATATTTGCATAGTCATGCTTAAAAACCCTGAGATTTTGATAAAGCTCCTCAATCTGAGACATATATTCCTGAAGATTATCATATGAATTTTGTTTCAATATTATTTTAGCATTAGTATCATACTCTTTAACAATTGTTGTCACCATTGAAAATGTTAATAAAAAATACCCTATATATAATATTATGCTACTAAAAAGAACCGATGATGATGATCCCACCTGCTCAGCCACAGTTATATGCATAACAAAAATAATCATACATAATGTCAAATCCATTCCCAAAATTGCTAAAATCTTTGGGGATAATATCAATTCTTCCTTTTTTTTCAATTTTACTATTTTTCTCGACATTAATCGGCATACCACAATAAAAATTGGATAATCCACAATCATATAAATTGGCCAATGTTTACTAACATTCAATCCTATTATATTCCAAACAAAATGAGTCAAATTATCTACAATTACTAATAAAGTATACGAAAATACTATTAGAAATACATTTACTAGCCAATCCTCTTTTTTTAACCACACTATATACAAAATCAATATTAAAAACATTGGTATAACAAATAGACTGCCAATTATATTGCCAATAAATACTATATTGACAGCAAGAGCAACAGTAATAACAATGTTTTGAAAAATATTTAAACGAAAAGTCAAACAGCTGTTGAATAATAATAAATATGTAATAACACTCATTATTACAATCTGTATTTCCATATATCTGATATCCTTTCCACACATCAAACTTTGGAAGCGGCATTCTTCTAGTTTTATTTTATTTTAATTATAATTGAACTTCAACAATCTGTACACGACATACATATTTTTGTCCCAATGTACAATACAGTGATTCAAAGAGACATTCCAACTCCGAAAGCGAGAAGCGTTATTACGACAATGGCAATATTTCCCGCATTTTACAGGCACTGTAATTCCAGTCGATGAGTTACGATACTTGTCACAAAAAACCTCGTAATCGAATCCTGTATATGCTATTGATGTATTGCACTATGATTTCATGCACCTAATTTGAATAATACCCGAACAGAATTAATAACTGTTTCCCAATCAATATTCTTTGCATATGTGAAACTTTTTTGATAATTTATCCAAAGACGTTCCATAACAGGATCTTTTTCCACATCATCAAGGATTGCTAAAACATCCTTGAGCATTTCCTGCGTTCCACGCTTTTTTGAGGTGGCAATCAGAGCATCACGAAAGACATCCGCGTCAATGTTTTCAGCGTGAATCTGCTGAAGGATATGAATGTCATAAAAATCTCTCATACGCGTATTGGCAACATTACGGCTGATAATGGTTTCAAGTTTTTCCGCAAGCACTGTTTCCAGATTGTAGGCATATATCTCAATAGATCGATCTTCAAGCATAAGTTTGAAACTATACCTTATTTCACTTGGAGTAATTACATCGCCAGTAGATATGTCAATCTTGAGAGGCGTTCTTACTCCATCAAAGAAAGCTTCCATACCGACCCGAACACCGGGATATTCTGCCTCATCCATAATCCGTGAAACACTTTTTATCCGAAACTCCACGCCATCTTCTATTTGTTCGGATATAATCGAAGTTACAATTTTCTCCACATCTTCTATAGTAATATTGACACCCTTTACCGTTGCATCAAGATCCATGGTAGAGCGTGAATCAAGCCCCACCATCGCTGCAACTAACATGCCGCCCTTTAATATAAATTTGTCTTTGTAATCAGATACCGAAATACGTTCCAAAAGGCGCTCCATCATATAGTTTCTCATTAAAATCTGGGCATCCGCAGAATTCTTTTTAGAAAGATTACGAATTAAGTCTTTTAACTGCCTTGCTGAATTTATCATTATAAAAGCACCTCCAGATATTGCCGAAGCAATTTTTCTACATGGAAAAAAGCCGCGTACTGCATAAGTTTTCGCAAGTTCTTATCTTTCCGCAAAACATATTGCTTTAATGCGTTTTGGAATACCTGCATTTCAATATTACTCCGACTCCTCAAAAGATCACAAATTGTCCGTTCCATATCATAAATCGGCACCATATTGCCAAAAGGAGTCTCTGCGCCAATTATCCCAACTCCATGCAGCTCTTTTTTAATCGTATAAACCTTAAAGCCATCTCCGCAGAGCCGAGTCGGATTATAACCAGTTTTTACAGTAATGGAATATACTGCGGGCTCCCGATCGGTAAGGTCATGAAAAAATAATGCCGTCTCATGAGAAAAGACAGCCTGACTGCAACGAAGATGAAGCAGATACATGGCGTCTGCCCATGAATCAGGAGAAATATATACGCCATGAGCCACCTGTTCAAGCTTATGTTCCCGTACATAAGCATAGAAAACAGGCTTGCTTATATTAGCCTCTGTCACCTGAGAAGTCTGGATAATGCCTTTGTTTTGTCGAAGCAACTCGTCAATTTGTTCAAACTTATTCATATAAATATTCCTTTCATGCTAATATTGTAAACCAAATTAGCACAAAAGGAAAGATAAATTTTTTAGAAATAGTTCACTCAAATTTTCCACACACCTTTTTCTTCTTTTTCTTAATGAACTCTTTAAGCTGCATAGGATCTCTAGTTATCACAACAATACCTCCATATAACGCAGTATCTTGGGTCCCACCCGTAACTGTTCGGCATACTTCATCAGTTTATGAATATTTTTTTCCTTAGAAGCTGCGTATCGCTTCATTGCTTCATTTACAACTTGAATATCGCTGCCACTTCCACGCACAATATCGCACAACGTCCTTTCAAGATTATATATCCTGATAGGATTTCCGCTTGGTGATTTTATTTCAATAATTCCAAATGAATAATTATCTGGTATAACGCGTCTGATTATGACACTTTCCTGCTTCAGAGAAGGGGCATTATATCCTTTAGGAAACGTCATTGTATATTTCGCTGGCGTCCTGTCTGAATATCCGAGTAAATACAATGACGTATCATGGGAATAAATCCCTCGTCCATATTTACATTGAAGCAGATAAAAGTCATCTTCCCATGTATCACTTCGTATATAGAGCCCTCGCCCATAACGATATAAATCTCCGGCCTCTACAAGCTCTTGCAACACACTTCGATGCACCCCACATTCTGTCACCTGTTTTGCAGTAATTGTTCCGCTTGGGGAATTTTCTAATAATAAATTTATTGTATCCTTAGCCTGCACAGCAATCACTCCTTTGACTTTTCACACATCAAATTACACAAAAATAATGTGTGTTTGTCAATCTCATTAAAACTATAAAACAATATAAGTATGAATACCGTGCACAACTGGCAAATTGCCTATCCCTTCTTTTGACTTTCCTCCAATTTTTGCCTTAATTTCTCTATCTCCTTCTCATATTTTTCCCTAAGAGCCTCCTGTTTTTCATCGAACTGCGCTTTTATATCAGCTTTTTCCTTCTCATGCTTTCTTTCAATATCCAGCAATTCCACCTTATGCTGATATTCTGAATCTTTTATCCGACTTTCAAGTTCCTGCACTTTTATATTAAGCTCCTTAATCTGGACATCTCTCTCCTGCATCTGCTTCGGGTATTCCTGATACTCGCTTATTTTTGCCTGAAGCTCTGATACATTCTGGCTCAAAATATCATTCAGTCTTTCCTTATCAGACAATATAGAGGCATGCTGATCTGCCTTCTGCTGCATTTCCAGTCTTAGTCTTTCCGTTTCCATTTGTTCATTATGCAGGCTGGTCTCAATCACCTTTTTCTCTTTTTCCGCCCCATTATACAATTCTTCGTATGTCTGCTTATGCTTCCTGGCACCCTCTAAGGCTTCCTGCAGCTCGGCGATCATAGTATCCTTGGAGTCCAGAAGTTTCTGCACATCCACCCTTGCTCTGTCATCCGCCGTTGACAGTGCTTTTAACACATCGGCAAATTTTGCCGACAAACACCTTTGATATTTCTCAAATACATTCATATCTTCTGAAAACTGCGGATTTGCTTCCTGTATCTTTTCTCTTTCAAAAGCTGCCAACAATGCATTCAGTGCAGCATCCTGATTTGAAAACGCCTTCGCTGCCTCCCGAAACCTATCCGCAGTTTCCTGCTCTATGCGAAACGGCGTTGGAGCCTTTGCTTTTTTCTCAGTACCTGACATGCCTATATCCTCCCAGACTCTTTTTCTTTTATTATACACCATTCTTGCTCTTTTTCAATATGTAATACATTACATAGTTTTTTATTGAAATATTTTTTTATTTATATCTTAAAAAGGTGTATTACATTACTATGTATTACATTATTTTTCCTTGTAGTTTCAATATTTTTTAATTTTTATGCGTAATACATTATATTGATTTTTTGAAATATTTGTTATATAATCTAATCAAAGAAAAGTATTACAAAGGCGGTGATTATATGGCAGCTCCCCAATTCCTATACGCCGAATATTTAAGGCTATTAGAACGTGTAATTCTCAATAAGTCCGGGTTTTACCACTGCAAACCGGAGACCCTATGTGTACTGCGCCAAATTCTATACACAGAATATCCGTATCAAGAAGATGACATAGAGTACCTAATGGACATGACAAACTACTACATACGCAAATCAGGATACACTGGCAGAAAATCACGTTTCCCAATCAGCAAGTATCTTGACGCAATCAGCAAGGATGAGTTCTATATAAGCTCATTTGCAACGCCCGAACAGTTCCCTATGCCGTTACAAAAAAAGGATGCCGAAGTCTCATAACTCCGGTATCCTTTTACCAATTCTACTAATTTCTTTTATTCTATTTTCCAACCTTTATCAACCACTCTTCAAGCATTCCCCTGAATTCCTCTACACGGTCTGCAGGAATCTCTACAGTCAGCTTCTTAATACCCTGTGCTTCCGCATTAAATACGTTTGCGATAGCATCCCGGTTCATATTCTTTTTTAGTGCATTCACCTTTGCCTCTGTTATCCGATCATTGAAATTGTCATATATCCACTGCTGGGTGTCTCCATCAAAGTATGTAAACTTTAATATCGCTTTTCTCTTCAGTTTCCCATCATAGTACAGTTCCTGTAATGGTGCATAGACGTTCTCACTGATCGACAGGTTTTCATAAATTGCCGTTTTCTTGATCCCCAGCTCCTTTGCAAGCTGATCTATCCTTTCGCCTTTGCTGTACCGCCTTCTTTTGTAAACATCCATTCTCGATTTGATAATTTCTATTTTCACTTTCTGCGGAAGTTTTGAAAAGTCCCTGTAAAGGTTTGTATCATCTATAATTCCTCTAGCCTGTTCCTCACTCAGTTCGTCCGCCGCATATACGATGCAGGCCGGATAGCGATACTTTTCCTCCTCAAACCCCGGTTCCTCACGGCATTCCTGTATGATTTCACAGCTGATATCACGCCTGTTATGTCCGGCCAGTATCATATATTTACCGTCTGATCTTTCCCACAAAATAGGAGGATCCTCGATACCTTTTTCATAAATCGACATCTTTAATTCAAGATATTTCTCTACCTGGTTATCTTTCAATCTCGGATATTTATTCCATTCTTCCGGAGCATCCACCATTTTATAAACGTCAACATGAGTTATCTTCTTTTTTCCTTTTTCCGCAATCTCACCCAGGCCTATTTTTTCCATCGTCTTTGAAACATCCTGCGTGGCGGATTGTGCATTTGCGGATACCTGCCTTAAGAATGCGGCATTATCTACACTGCCTTTTTTGCCAGCCATTTACTTCACCACCTTATCTGATTTTTCCTTAACCTTCTCCAGCAATTCATCTGCAACTTCTATCATCTGTTTGTTTGCTGCACAGCTTCTATTGTAAACCCCTAGCGGATAATGTTCACGCTGCGAATTGTCAATATTGGCATCGTTTTTTATAAAACTCTTGAAGGCAAGTCCCGGTGCTATCTCCTCCACCAGCTCAAGGGATTCGGGTAAAGATCTCTTTTTACGCATATCCACTTTATTGTATAGAAACCCCAAAATTTTCAGTTTGGGATTATTCTTGCGTACTTCCTCCACCTGGGCCAAAACCGGTGGAACGGCTTTCACTGCAAAAATAGCAGGTTCCAGAGGAGACAATACAAAATCAGCCTCTGCCAGCGCTGCAACGTTCATGAGCCCCGCTGTTTTATCCATATCTACAAATATAAAATCATAGTAGTTGTCCTTCCGTATGGTTCTCAGGCATTTTTCCCATATACGGCCTCTTATGTTTTGATCCAGTACACCAAGCTGCCCTTCCAGTCCTTCACACTTAGCCGAACCCGGTATAATATCTAAATTCACATACTCGGTATGCCTTATATACCCCGGTTCCATAAAGTCGTCATGCATGGAGAAAGCCTCATAGAAGCTGACATCGGGCTGTTCAAGATAATTGGGATAAAGGACACTCGACATGTCCGATTGGCTGTCAATGTCGATGCCAAGCACGTTATAACCTCTCCGCGAAAGCTCATATGACATATTCATTGCTGTCGTAGATTTTCCCGTCCCTCCCTTATGTGTCCATACAACAATTATAACCGGCGATTCGAACCTCATCATCTTCTTGTCTAATTTTGCTGCCTTTGTGTCATCATAGATATTCTGAAGGCTTTCCGGATCCAACTGCGTCGTATCCATAGCCATCAGGTTCTCCAGCTGCCACTGATTCAGCCCCAATGCCCTATGCCAGTCTTTCATATCCCACTTCTTCTGTCTTAGCAGAGCCTCCATTTTTTCTTTCCAAGTTTTCTCTGACATAATGTCTCCTTCCTGCTGAGCGCTGTATCATTTTCTCCTATGTCGCTTTTTTCTCCCCATGTCATTTTTTATGATACTAGATTTTTTTTAATTAATCAAGTTTTCTCTAATTATTTTTTCCGCCCGGCGGAAAAATCAATATCCTAATCATAAATTCTCCCCAAAAATTCCGCCGGGCGGAATTTTTCAACTAAAAAAGATATGTTTGTCCCATAGTTCAAAAATCTGCACACTTTCATGAATTATTGTACCAATTTTTCCGCCCGGCGGAATTTTAAAAGAAAACCATTTATTGCACACGATAAAATAATTGTATTATACTTTCACTATTGGCTATTTTATTTTTTTACCAGGGGCATTATCAGGCTTTTGCCTGTTCGTGCCTTTTTCTGCGCACATATGTCGCACGTGAATCACAGGTTGATTCTAATCAGGACAGGCAAATTGCATTGTCCAACGACTGCTTGTCGGCAATCGTGAAAGGAGGATGAAATGTCAAATTTTCGTAACGTCTCCAAAAGAGAACCTTGCCCAATCTGCGGAAAACCCGACTGGTGCTCCATTCAGGAAGCAAGTCCGTCCACACAGCTCTACTACTGCCGAAGAATTCTTTCAGGCATAGACATTATAAGTCCAGTAAACAACAGGGAGTACGTCTATATAAAACAAACAACTGACGGTTCCTGTCTTTACAAAGACCGCGAACAATATGATGCCGACCGTGACGAGTGGCTGCTTCAGAACAGCGGATACAATCAGCGGCGCCCGCGAAAGGAACGTCCGAAGCAGATTCCTTCGGATCAGTCCGAAAACCGCATGGCTGGTGACACTTTATCAGTTCCGGCAAAGCCAAACCATGAACTCGACCTTATATACCGCTCTTTTTTAAAGCATCTGCACTTAAACAGGATGCATGTACGGTATCTGGCAAAGGAAGGCTGGCCAATAGAACTGATACAGCGTTCCATGCTGCGCTCCCTTCCGGTAAACAACAGTTCCCATTACAACGCATATGACAGGGAGCGCATTACACTGGAACTGATCCATGAATTCGGTTCCGTAAAAGGTGTGCCTGGTTTTTATCAAAAGCAAGACGGAAAATGGACTTTTTCAGGTACATCCGGCATTTTAATTCCGCTATACGATCACAACCACTGCCTATACAGACTCAGGATACGCTTGGATCATCCACAGGTTGATGACTCTGGAAAGGAAAAGAACAAGTACAATAACTTTTCTTCTTACTTTGAAACCAAAACGACAACCGGCGCATTGGCAAACGCATACATAAACGGCTGCCGTTCAGGAAGCCATATCGGATTGTACGACAATCCCGCACTTGATGATTACACTGTCTGCTATATTACGGAAGGAGAAAAAAAGGCTATCTATGCCAACCACGTTCTCCGCATTCCTGTGATATCAATCCCCGGGGTAAATTCATTTAGCAAATTGTTGGAGCAATCTGAAAACGGTTTTACTGTACTGGATTACCTAAAATCACGCGGCTGCCGGATACTGATTATTGCATATGATTCTGACAAGTATATTAATCAGTCTGTCCTGATGTATGAAGACAAAATTATAGAATTCCTGTCTTTGCAGGACTTCCATATAGGAGTCGCTTTTTGGAATCCGGGCTTTGGTAAAGGGTTGGACGATATACTTTCAATCAATATCCGTCCGAATTACGAATTGGTCAAGGAAAATACAGGTGTATAGTTTTGCTATATGCCTGTATTATTTTTTCAAAAATTCCGCCGGGCGGAATTTTACATGTGAATCTCTCGATTTTTCCGCCGGGCGGAATTTTACATGTAAACCTCTCAATTTTTCCGCCGGGCGGAATTTTTGACTTTTTTCTTGTCATGCCGCCTTTGATTTGTTATACTGTATAAAATATTTTTTTATTTATGGTTCTGCAGCACGCAGTCCGTTTACTTAATTCCTAGCAATAGGTCTTATTCACAATCATGAGGACATCTTTGATGTCCTTTTTTATTTTGCCGTATATATTTAACGGTTATTTTTAATAAAAGGAGGATTTAAAATGAAGAAAAAACAAAGTCAGCTAATTACCGACGAAATACTTTATCAAATGGGTGTATACTTTCCACCAGGAATACCGGATTCAGAATCATTCTCAAGGAATACCGATTTTCTCGAAGGCAACCGTATAATCAGCCTAAAAAGGGAAAGTACTTATAAAGCTATGCTCCCAAAATTGAATATGCACAGTTTCCTGAACCTGTCTTTTCCTATGGTTGATTATTACTCTGAATCACACTATGGCAACATCATTAAGGTCATAGGGAAATTCATTCAGGCAAAACTATGCAAAATTAAGAACGAGGACTCCCTAGCTACTCAGGGAATCCCCTTTTTATGTGATCTTGCTGGAATATATAAGGATAAACTATCCTTTTCATTTCCCAGTCCTGAAGAACATGGTGGCGCAGAAATTGCAGCGGCAACGCTGAAAACAAGCCATATATTAAGGGTAGAGTTAATAGGACCTGAAAAAATTGAATTCTACGGCGGCATCGGCTCCACTTCAAAGAGAAAAATGGGATTTTATCATATGAGAAGAAATCCGGATTACAACATAGGAATTGCTAATGTCATTGATTTTTTGGCACATATGTCTGTATGTAATTGTCTTTACTCAATTATTTCGGAAGATATCTCCCCATTAATATCAAATATTTTTTCAAAGGAGCTGGATGAACTTAACGTAAACATCAATGATCACGCTCTCTATACCCCGATAATTCGATTTCTTAATGACAAGGAAGCCATACCATTGGAATTTCTTTTCAAAAGATCTAACAGGCAGGACGGACACCTTCCGCCATATTACTACAGCCCTGATTACACACTTTACCCTAAGCTGGTTCACCTGTTTTATCAGGTTGCTGATGTATTTCAGGATGTACAAAATGAATTTCAGCACAGGGAATCCCTTCACAAAAAGATTGCTACAGCATACATCACCAAAAAGAACATACCTTTATCTATTCAGAAGGCAATGGATAGTTCTGGCTTCCATGACTACTTCGGATATGTAGAATATGATGAAGATGTAGACTTAGATGCAGTCGGCAAAATAGAAAAGGAGTACAAGGCAATCAACAAACAGTATTTTTCCGGTTCAAGATTCATGGATGTAACATTGCGTTTCCGGAAACTTGGGAAGCACAAGGCCAGCGGTCTGTATTATCCGAGCATACATAATCTATGCGTAGACATACAGACCCCGTCTTCGTTCATACACGAACATTTCCATATGCTGGATGAGCAGCTTGGCGATTTATCCCTTGAGGTAGATTTTGATACAATTGTAAAGACATATAAGGCAGCTTTCTTAAAGGAAATGGAAAATTTTGACCCTGCAGTAACAAAGAAACTGAACAGTTCCAGCAAGTATAATTTAAAGTATTTTTTCCGCCGGGCGGAAATTTTTGCAAGATGCGGAGAGATATACTTCAACCGGATTCTTAAGGTAAAAAGCTCTTTATTAGAGCCCACCCTTACATATGCCTATCCTGAATCAGAGGAACTGAACAGGCTTATTGAGAAATATTATGAGCAGCTTCTAAACGAGCTGTCGAGCAGCGCTGTCTTAAAACGGGCAGTTTAACAAAAGGAGGAACCTATGTCAAAGAACATCTATATTTCAGGAATATCTGATTTTTTTACCAAGACAATTGAAACATCTTTTTATGTAAGAAATATTGCTGAAAAACAGACAAGTGAGAGTAAAAAAAGATATTTAGAAGTCCTGCTTCAGGATTCTACCGGCACAATTTTTGGCACAATATGGGAAGAATACATGGAAGCGGAATATGAAAGCTATATGGGAAAAGTGGTACAGATTAACGGAATGGTGATTCAGAACCAGGATGCATCTTATCAATTGATAATAACCCATATGGCGCTTTTGGATGAATACCTGTATTCAGATTACGTTAATGGCATATCTGAGAAGGACACAAAAAGCTACTTGGAATTACTCCATAAATACATCGGAGCTGTCAAGTCACAAAATTACCGTAATCTATTACATCATATCTTTACAAGTATTCCTGATTTTGAAACACTCCCTGCAACCTTGAAAGGGCATCACAACTTTAACGGAGGGCTTTTGGTATACAGTGTGAGCGTCACATGTCTTGCAAAATACATGGCTTATTCACTGGAAAAATACAATTTAAACCCATCTTATTCCTTGCCCTACAACAGCGATCTTGTTATTGCCGGAGGGCTGCTTCACGCAATCGGAACCGTCAACATGTTAAAGCCGTTTCCGGAAATGAAACGCATCCCGGAATCAATCCCGTTGAACCTGCATGAACTTACGATGCAGTATCTATGCCGGATGCTCTCGCAAAATGACGGATTCAGCCTGACAGAAGAGGAAGAAAGCCTTTTGATGCATACAATCGGCTGCGTATATGAGAGTACCGACAGGAAACCAATGATACGGGAGGCTATTATTTTAAAAAATGCCATTCAGCTTCAAGGCGATGTTTCCAGGCTTGAATACTTTTTATTCAGCAATCAGGACAAGTGCGGTTCAGTATTTGATCCCGCGCTTAATAATTATATTTACATACAAAAGGAGCATACGGATAATGGATAAAACTTTTATAGGAAATGATGAGGCATTCCTTAACCTTAATTCTTATGCCATGTCCCAGAATCCCGGTCCCCTCATATTACTGGGGAAACGGGGGCTTGGTAAGCGGCAGGCAGCAATGGATGTCATTGCACAGCTTATGGGATGTGGCAGTGATGAACTGTATAAAAACCCCGACTTTTTCCTTCTTGACAGGCAACAGGATACCATAAAGGTAGAGGATGTACTTGCTCTCCTTGATAAGAGTTCCCTTGCCGCGTTAAAAGGAAAAAAGTTTTTTTTGGTGTGCAATGCGGAAAATATGAACGTCCAGGCACAAAATAAGCTGTTGAAATTACTGGAAGACAAGAACCACACAAATGTCCTTATTTTTCTCTGTAACCAGGATGCTTTGCTTGAAACAATAAAAAGCCGCTGCAATATTATTTCATTCGACCCCTTATCCGTAGAAGAGATATCTCCATACTTCTTGGAAAAGGGTATCGCTCGGGAAGAATTACTGTTTGCTGCTTATCTGTGTGACTTTTGCCCCCATGCCATTGAAAATATGGGTGATTGCTATCCCGCATTACTGGAAACTTGCAAAAACCTTATGCTGGCCCGGAAAAAAGAAGAATTTTTTCAAATACTCCATCTAATCCGGGAGAAGGACCCTGAAAATTTCTATGAAGTACATTCGGCACATTATTGGGTGGCGCTGCAGATGTTTTATTACCTGTTTGAACAGCTGTTGCTGCAAAAACTGATGATTGCAAAGGCGGAAAACAGCATGGACTTTAAGAGCCTTAGCAAGCTTTATTCCTTACCGCATATCTATCAGATCTGTTCTGTACTGTCAGCCCATCAGAAGCAATGGCAGAACAGCAGCTATTCCAAAAACGATTTTTTCGATCTGATACGCTGTATGGTAAAAGAGCCATAGCATCCTGTGTCGGATGAACCACAATAAAAGGAGGAACCTAATGCTATATAATTTATACCGCCCGAAAGACTTTACCGAGGTCAAGGGGCAGGAGGACGTGCTTATTACATTAAAAAAGCAGTCTTTCTCCCAGAAATTCGGCCATGCGTATCTGTTCGCCGGTCATAGAGGTACCGGCAAAACAACAATAGCGCGAATTCTTTCAAAAGCTGTAAACTGTGAACACCCGACAGAAGACGGTCCCTGCGGGCAATGCCCTAACTGCCTTGCATACGGCACAAGCCTTGATGTGCTGGAACTGGATGCCGCCTCAAACAACGGAGTTGACAAAATAAAGGAAATGCTGGCACAGACAAAATACCGTCCCGTCCAGCTTAAGAGAAAAGTATTTATCATAGACGAAGTTCACAACCTATCAACAGCAGCCTTCGACACGCTGTTAAAGCCATTGGAGGAACCCCCGTCGTACTGTGTATTTGTCCTCTGCACAACAGAACTGCATAAAATACCGGTTACAATACGGAGCCGGTGCGAAGAATATGTTTTCCATCCAATCGCGCCGGAACCTATGAGGGAACGCTTAAAAGAAGTACTGAAAGAGCAGAGTGCCATTTGTGAAGAAGACGCACTGAACCTTATTATAAGGAATGCCAACGGCGGGTTACGTGATGCCCTGGGCATATTGGAGCAGCTCTTGACAAGCACTGATAACAATATCACGACCGAGGCTGCAAAAAAAAGACTGGGTTCATTGGACAGCGACCGCATTTTAACAGCATTGTCTGCAATATCTGCTTATGACACCCAATCCGCCCTCAACTGTCTGGATGAATTGACAGGGCAGGGTAAATCGCCCGCCTTGATAACAGAATCCATATTGTCCGCTTTAATGGATATCATTACCATTAAAACCACCGGACAGCCAGAGTCCGTGCTGCACAGCAAAGACTATGTACAATCTGCCTTAGAAATCGGCAACGGCATGAGCTTTGAGCGTCTTTACTGGCTGTGTGAACAGTGCTGCGATTTGCGTGGCTCCATAAGGGGCAGTGCAAATCCCACAATGGATATCAAGCTCGCCCTTATAAAAATGAGCAACCGCGAACTTACCGACAACGATCCTGCAGTTATGTCAGCAACCATTCGGAAACTGGAGCAGGAACTGACAGAACTTAAATCTACGGTAAGAAAACTAATGAGCGCCCAGCCTGCCGACAATTCCCGTTCACGGGCAGTATCTCAAGCCGGCGGGCAGTTCCACACGGCGGATCAGTATGACGTACCTTTTGAAACATCTTCCGGAGTCCAGCAGTTTACAGACGAGGAATTATATTCTGTATATGCTGAAAACTACCGGAAAGAAGAGGAGCGGGAAGGAGGGATGCAATCAGACAGACCGGAAGAACCGGACGGAGAGGAGATCGGAAGCTCCGGCTCCACGCCAGCTTCCGATCTGTTTAAAATACGACCCTAAATATCTCCCTGCAATCTATAAGCCAAGTATAATAGAGGAATGGTACCTGAAGCATTGCCTTGAACGGCATCTGAATAGCCCTTTGTTCTCCTCGGCGATAAACTGCTGCAGAAAAACAGGGGCTTTTTCTTACGAAACAACGCTTTATCCGGTATTCCTGATACTAAAAAAATACTTATCTGTATACACGGAACTTTCCATGATACAGGTCATTTACCTTGGCAATTCTGTTACTCTGTATTCCTGACAGAATTGCAAAAACACAAACCAGTACTGCAGGTGCCGTAAATGGCACCTGCCTTTTTAAAAGGAGGAACATATGAATCAAATATCATTTGCACATCTGCATTCCCATACGCCTTACAGTCTGTTGGACGGATCAAACAAAATTTCCGAATACATAAAACGCGTTAAAGAGCTTGGAATGAAAAGTGCAGCCATCACGGATCACGGGGTAATGTATGGAGTTGTGGATTTCTACAAATGCGCAAAGGAAGCCGGGATTCATCCGGTCATCGGGTGCGAAGTATATGTCGCCCAGGATTCCATGTTAAACAAAAACGACCGCGGTTATTATCACCTTGTACTGCTTGCCGAAAATAATGAAGGCTATCAGAACCTTATCAAGCTGGTATCGCTCGGCTTTACAGACGGTTTTTATTACCGCCCCAGAATCGATTTTAAGGCGCTTTCTGCCCATCATAAGGGTTTAATCGCGCTGAGCGGCTGCCTCGCCGGAGAAGTGCCCAAAAAGCTCTCACAGGGCAATTACAAAGGAGCCTGTGAAACCGCAATGCTCTACCAGTCGCTTTTTGGCAGGGATAATTATTTTTTAGAACTGCAGGACCACGGAATTCCCGAACAAAAGAAAGTCAACCAGCTGCTGGTGCGGATGCATGAAGAGCTGGATATTCCTCTTGTCGCCACAAATGATGTACATTATACAAGGAAAGAGGATGCCGAGGCACACGATGTCCTTTTGTGCATACAGACAAAAAAACTGCTGACAGACAAAGACCGTTTGCGTTACGAAGGAGACCAGTTCTATGTAAAGTCACCTGAAGAAATGTACCAGCTATTTCCTGAAATGCCGGAAGCTTTGGAAAACACGGAAAAAATAGCGAACCGTTGTCAGGTTGAATTTACTTTTAACCATTACCACTTGCCGCAGTTTGAACCGCCAAAGGAATATGATTCGTGGGAATATTTAAACAAACTATGCAGAGACGGACTGATGGAGCGCTACCCCGATTGTTATAAAGAACATGAGGACAGACTTTCTTATGAGCTTAACACAATAAAAAAGATGGGATTCGTCGATTATTTCCTGATTACATGGGATTTTATCAATTATGCCAAAGAAAACGGCATACCGGTCGGTCCCGGACGCGGCTCCGCTGCTGGCAGCCTTGTTGCTTACTGTTTGAAAATTACGGAGGTTGATCCCAAGAAATACAACCTGCTTTTTGAACGTTTCCTTAATCCGGAGCGTGTAACGATGCCTGATATTGATATCGACTTCTGCTATGAACGGCGCCACGAAGTTATTGACTATGTTGTGTCAAAATATGGCAAGGATCAGGTTGCACAAATTGTTACTTTCGGTACTCTTGCCGCTAAAGGCGTAATACGGGATGTTGGACGTGTACTCGGGATACCTGCTTCAACGGTTTCCCAGATTAGCCAGCTTATTCCAACGGATGCAAAAACCACGCTTGACAGCGCCCTTACAGATGTGCCGGAACTTAAGAAAAAATATGAAAGCAGCGATGCCATACGGAAGCTGATTGATATCTCAAAATGCCTTGAAGGACTGCCGCGGCACACATCTACACATGCTGCGGGTGTTGTTATCTGCCCGAAAGAAGTTTCATCTTTCGTACCTGTCTGCCTCTCCAGTGAAGGAGCATTGACAACGCAGTTTGTCATGACCACTTTGGAAGAACTCGGTCTGTTAAAAATGGACTTTCTGGGCCTGCGGACATTGACAGTCATACAAAAGGCAAGGGACGCAATAAAACAGAATTATAATGCCGAGGTTACGTTTGATTACCAGGATCCCTCTGTTTTCCAGTATATCAGCACTGGACAGACAGACGGTATTTTTCAGTTGGAAAGCAGTGGCATGAAAAGCTTTATGCGCCAATTAAAGCCACAAAATCTGGAAGACCTGATTGCCGGAATATCGCTTTACCGTCCGGGACCTATGGATTTTATCCCCAAATATATCAGCGGAAAAGCAGATCCGGCAAGCATCACCTACGAGATTCCTCAATTAAAGGAAATTCTCGACCCTACTTACGGGTGCATCATTTATCAGGAACAGGTAATGCAGATTGTAAGGGCGCTGGCCGGCTATAATTACGGCCGGGCCGACCTGGTAAGGCGCGCAATGTCAAAGAAAAAAAGCAAGGTCATGGAGGATGAAAGGAAGGTATTCCTTTCCGGCAATGAGCATGTTAAAGGCTGCATCAGCAACGGTATCCCGGAAGATGCAGCAAACAGAATTTTTGACCAGATGATTGATTTTGCCAAATACGCCTTCAATAAGTCCCATGCAACGACTTATGCCGTAGTTGCATACCAGACGGCTTACCTGAAATATTATTACCCGGCAGAGTTTCTTGCCGCACTCATGAGTTCCGTAAGGAGCGATACAGGAAAGACTGCAGAGTACCTTCTTTTAAGCCGGCAGCTGTCAATTCCCATAACGAAGCCTGATGTCAATTGCGGAAATTTGGATTTTACGGTTCGGCAAAATGCAATTATTTACTCTCTGGCATCTATCCGTGATGTTGGCGATAACTGCGTTTCAGACCTTTGTGGGGAACGATCAAAAAAACCATTCCAGGACATGAAAGATTTTATTTCACGCATGAATTGCTACAGTACCTTCAACAAAAGAACCATAGAGGCATTGATCAAATCCGGGGCTATGGATTGCTTTGGACACACAAGAAAGTATATGATGGAACAATATCCCGAAATTTTAAACAGGATCAGCTATGAAAAAAAGAATGGAATGGCAGGCCAGACCCCGTTATTCAGCCTGTTTGCAGCAAAAAAAACCGTACAGGAAGAAGAGTTTCCACTCTTAACACTGCTTGCGGACGAAAAAGAGGTTCTCGGCATTTACCTGAGCGGGCATCCTTTGGATGAACTTTACCTGCAATGGATGTCCGGTGTAACGGCTAAAAGCACCGATTTTCAACAGACGGAAGAGAGCTGTGTTCTGAAAGACGGGAAAACGGTAACAGTAGGCGGGATAATATCCTCAATAACTGAAAAACAGACTCGTCAGAAAAAGAAAATGGCAATTATTACACTGGAGGATCTGGTTGGCAGTATAGAGGTGGTTGTCTTTCCGCAAAAGTACGATGATTACTGCGAAAAGATGAAAGAAGGGGAAAAAGTTTTTTTTACCGGAACTGTAAAGAATGAGGATGATAAGAATGCAACACTTATCTTTGAAAAAATGACACCAATAAATGCTTCCATTTCCGAAATATGGCTTCAGTTTTCTAATATTCAGGAGTACGAAAAACTTAACCATAAACTGGAGCAGCTTTATCCAAGGTATAGTGGTGATGTTCAGATAAAGATTTACCTGAGAAATACAAGGCAGGTGAAATGTCTGAATACAACCCGTTTTTTGGTTAATGAGGAATCATGGAATTCTTTATGCGATTTATTGGGGCAGGAAAATGTAAGACTTAGATAATTTAATAGTATGTACGGGGGTTGGTTGACAGCTCCCGTATTTTTTTGTTGTATTTAATACAAAACGAATATATAATATAGTTGTCTTTGGTTTTCTTTCATCATATGGATAGATAAAAATGGATGGAAGAGGCTGTCATCTTATTCATTCTTTATCATATATTAGAACAGATATTATACAGATATTAAAACAGTAATTGGTAAAAGGATGTTCCAAAACCCCAGTAAAATCAATGAATACCGGAAATATATAGGGAAACGGTTAGAAAAAAGTGGAAGAAAATCCACAACCAGGGGGTTAAAACATCATATTTGTAGATGAATTATTTTTGAAATGGATGAAAACTTAGTAATAAAGGATGAAAAGAAATGTAATGTGGATGAAAAATTTTTAAGTGTGGAAAACTTTTTTCCGGTTAGACAGATAAAAATATGTAAAAATATGGAAAATAATGATGAAAAAACAGAGAAAATATAGAAAAAAGGAAAAAAGGGCACAACAAAAAAGCCCTCTATGAAGCGAAAATATTAAATACGGACATATTGCGGATATAATGGCGGGTCAGGGCTCCAAAAGATTCCACTGGCCTGCGCTTTGCTATGTAGTCATTATATACACATGAGATTGCCTGTTTTACCATGTTCATGTTATACTGGATGCACATGGATGCCAGATCACGGTAATCATCATTAGTCAGGATCAATGACGGGTACCGGTGGAATGAACCAATGGAGAACATGGTTAAAAGAGCCTGCGTGCGTTCAGGATCAGCGTAAGGCTCTTTATCATTTGCAAGTTCCAGCACATCATTGAGAGAATCAACATGATTTTTAACTTCCTGCTCGCTTTCCAAAAGCATAGCCTTACGCATATTCTTCTTAGCGTATTCCTGCTTCATACTGAAAGTTACAGAACTGTCTGAGAAAGAATACTGGAAAATGGCATTGCCCTGTTCCAATGCTTTGCGGATTACATTGCGTTTACAATATGATGGGAGAAAACCGCGTAATTTGTCAAATGTAGAGGTAACATCTGTTAAATTTGGATTTGCAGCATCATAAGCAGAGGCGTTATCCACTTCAAGGATCCCCTTTATTGTAAGGCGGAGCGTATTTAGATGATCGACAGCCAGCAGTTCGGAGAGCATATTGCTTGACAGACTGAGATATCCCCGTCCACCCTCGCTTGCCGGCTTATGATAATTTTTATATTCCGGTATGTATACATTGATATGGTTATCAGAAATACCGGAATTGCAAAAGTAGCAATATTCATAGGAACTTAGGATTTCGTTACTGGAACGGATCGTAGCAGGAGTGCAGTCGAGAAGCTCAGCAAGTTCCTTTACACTTACGTTCTTTATGAAACCAAGTGTATCAGGCTGTAGGAAATGATATGTAATAAAAAGCTTGATGGCGTTCACCTTAAGTGTCGGCTGGTAGCCATAACGGTTTTTCTCATTGATATACTTGGTATGTGTAGTGTAAGTACTTTCCCACACAGCCTGGGAGCATGTCCTGCACTGCTCATTCAGCGCATCGCAGACCTCTGTAACTCCTAATGCGGAAAACCGGCACTTTAATTTGCATACTTCACAATTATGGCATCCGGACTTTTCTTCGTTCAGTTTATCTTCAGATTTTTCATAGACTTCTTTATAATTTTTCTGAAGTCCGATTGCTTTTGTAATAACCGCTTTACCAATGCGTGCATAGCTGTTCAGTTCCAAAGTAGCGCTCCTTTCCATATCCATATCAAAATAGATATTGTATTTATCCATATCACAAAACACATAATATGGTATCCTCAAGTTGCATTATAGAATGTTTTGGCAGAAATGTAAATCATGGCAAAAAGGCGAAAAAAAGAGTATCAATTTTTGAAAAAGCATGATATTACAGCAGTTTATGAAGGATATTTAATTGGCGAAGAAAAAGGCATCATTTTCCGAAAATATTGAAATCGAGGGGTTTCCCGAAAGAAATATAGGACAAAAAAAATTTTTTGATTTTTTTTGGTCGAATAAAAAGGTATCAAAAGGTTAAATATTCTGAAATTTAAGGTTTTAATATAAAAAAGGCGAACGAAGAGGTATCAAAAATACAATAAAATGAGGTGAAGAATAATTTCTGGCGTAAAAATTTTTTTATTACCATCTTGTTTCTGAAAAAAACGGCGAAATTACTGGTTTCATTTTATTTTCTTATGCGATTTGGCGAAGAAAACAACATAAAAAACGCTATCTGGCGAAAAAAAAAGTATCATATTACGATTTCTAATACAGGAAAATATGTTATAAAGCTATTTGATGAATACAAAAAAATGATGCTTGAGAAAAAGGCGAAAAAAAAGGTATCATTTTCTCCTAAAGAATAGACTTCCACTCATTATTAATAAAAAGGCGAAAAAAAAGGTATCATTTTTGCAAGAATTGGATATAAAGTTATATTGTTAGGACATCAGCCTAAACAATTATTGAAAAAAATAGTAAAAAAAGCGAAGAAAAAGGAATCAAAAATTGCCGAATAGGTACTTGTGTAATGAATAATAAATAAAAGGCGAAAAAAGTGGTATCAAAAAAAGTTCAGTATGATAAATATTGCAGTTGACCGAGTAGGTTAATGCGGTGGAGATAATAAAAAGGGCGAAAAAAAAGGTATCATTTTGTTAAAAAAAGTACAAAAATGGAAAAAGAGGTAAAATCGGCGAAATAATTAGCATCAAAAATATATATTCTGCATTATGCTTTTGCCGAACTCCATATTGACTATAATGGTCGGCATTTTATTGTTAAAAACAGGCGAAGAAAAAGGTATCATTTTGTAGGAAAAGCGCAAAAAACCGAATAAAAAGTAAAAAGGCGAAGAAAAGGGTATCATTTTTAAGAAGTTATGTATAATTGCATAAAATATAATGGTTCAATACCCTTGGAACATCTTTGCCCGGTAGCGAAAATGCTAATGGAATAGACGATGTTTCATGCTATCATACAGCCACAAGTATGTAACTGAATATATAAGCATGTATACAAAGTTCATTAGAAAGAAAAACAATAAGAGAAAAGCGGGACAGAGAAACTCATGGAAACGTTGAGGACGGCGACCTGATGGGGGCTATCCGGATCCGTGTGGGGTACACGGTGCTGCTGTTTCGGCCTCTTCAAGACCGGAAGCCTCTCGAAATTCATATGGAGCCCTCAATAAAATATTGTTGTAAAATATGCTGTTGAATTTAACATCAAATCAGGGTATACTAAGGGCAGGAAAGGAGAATGTGATTATGCCAAATATCAAACCAATCTCTGATTTGAGGAATTACAGTGATGTACTCCGTGATGTATCTGTGGGCGCACCGGTCTTTCTTACCAAAAACGGACGCGGACGTTATGCAATCATTGACATGCAGGACTATGAAAAAACATGGGCAACCTTAAAACTCATGGGTGAGCTTGCAAAAGGGAAAAAATCAGGAGAGGAAAAGGGATGGCTTTCGCCCTCGGATGTGAGAGCACATTTCCGGGCGAAGGCAAATGAAGAATAGCATCCACTACTCTCCGGAAGCCCAGAACGACATGGACGAGATCTGGGAGTATATTGTCTTTGTTTTTAGGGAGATTGTAGAATATTTAATGCTCTATACAAACCTCTCAACTTGTTTATTTCTTTATTCTTCATGTTATCCCATTTTCAAATCTTATGCCTGTGTCAAATAAACTTGAAAATATAATTTAATGCTTTACTGATTTCTCTATACTGTTTAGTTGATTTTGTCATGTTGTTTTACATATTTTCACCTGCTCTGAATTTTCAAAACTTTCAGCTACAATTTATCGCTATCAATATTTATCTACTGCATAGGTTGATGTACACATATTTTTCTATACTGCATCTGAAATGAATTTTCTCACTAAATTTTTTAACCATGTTGATACGTTTATAATGCATTAAATAAAATCCATATATAGTATGGAACGGAATGCCTATCTCTTCATTTTTTAATTGAGAAATATATGTGTTCATGTTACAATAGGAATGTGTAATTGAAAAGGAAGCAGGATGTGATGTTCTGATGATGCCCTCTAGTCTTACGAAAGAGGGTGGTGCCCATGAGCGTGATGGAAGTTTTGACATTATTGCTTGTTATCTTTGCGGCTCTGTCTTACATAGACAATCATAAAAAGAAATAAGCATCCCTAACCCTCGCAAAGTTTGGATGCTTATTTTTTAAATGTATTCATACTGAGGGCAAATCGGAACTCGTGTCCGATAAACTTCTCTGATTAGATTATACACCAGAGCCGCTTGTTTTTCAAGTGGCTCTTTTTACATATTTTTGATGTATTTTACATTTTATACATCAGTTTACAACTTTTGGACACTTTTAAAGCCCGATAAAACATAGCCCTCAATCATTTTGATTAGAGCGCATGATTTTTTACAGTTTCGAGCTTTTCCACGAAACTGTTGTGTCTCTTGTACCTGACAGATGGACAGATACAAGAAAAGAGAGCCTATCAATGATAGCTCCCTTTAATAAATACAGATTTATTCCCAAATATCTTCTAATTCCAGTTGCGTACCACTTCCCATCTCATAATTCTTAGGGATAAGGTCCGATTTCTCATCATCTGTAAGGTTATAAAAATATAGGGTAAAAGCCCCTTTGCTCTGCTGGTATTCATATTTTGCAAGTGCAATTTTTTTCTCTACAAATTCGTCCAGCGTCTGCTTTATCAGTAAAATGTTGTCTGCTTTTTTCCGTTTTTTAAAGAGTATGATCCGTTGAAAATAGGAATAGTCATAACTCTTTACAAGATACCCGTCCTCATTGGGAATGGAAGATGAGGATAAGGTGATACGCTCTTTTTGCAGGTTGTGATATAACAGCCTGCTTAGGTCAAGTTCCAATGAATTATAACTGCTGGCAGTAACCGCAATCATCTGTTTTTTGGTAACAGCATCAAACAGTATATTACCGAATGTGACAATGGCATATTCTTTGCCGTCTTTTTCCGGAGTCATCACATTGTCAAAGAAATTAAAGGTTAACAAAGCTTCTTCAGGGTTATCTTTACTGTATAAACGAAAAGTAGTTCCTGCCATTGTATGGAGCCTTGTTTTAACGTCCTCATAGCAACGTTTGTTCGGGCGGCTGTTCAGTGCCTTTGCAAGTGTGCCAATTTCGATTGTTATAGCCCTGCTTTCATAAAAATCCAGTTTGATGTTGTTGATCAGCGTTAATAGAATTTGGTTATCTTTGGAGTCAAATACCTTTAATTTTTGCCGATCCTCAATATGCTCAGAGTCTCCGCTTACGAGCATTTGGAACACCGTATTTTCTGCATCAAAGCTAATCAAATCTGCAACATAGGAATCAACTGATTTCTGAAGAGGGACTGAATAGCGGTTTGGCGCAAAAAAAGGAGTATCCAATAAAATTTCAGGTTTTTTTGCGAAATAAGCTTCTATATTTCCATCCCAGTAAACAATGATACTGTCAATCAGGTTAATGATCAGATCTATCTGGAACGAGGACATAATCTGATTTCTGGTCTTGTCGGATATAAGAGGATATTCAATCAAAAGCGACTTATCATTTTGAGCCCATTCATTTATAGCAGTATTATATTTTTTTATGGTCGATTCCACATCTTTGGCGTCGTATATTTTCAGAAAACTGTGGCCTGGAAGGATTTCAAAGTTATGCTGGATGGAATAAAACGGATGTTTTTTATTCGTTATCTCATATTTTTCAATATTTTCCTGCTGCGCTTTTAACCAGCGGCTTTTTTTCTGCCGGCGCATTTTTACCTGTACACCGTAGATAGATTTTAATTCTGACTTTCCGGTTTCCTCTTTGACATATTCCCATAACGTATCAGCAATCAGATCATTTAGGTTGCTGTAGATAGGAAATACTTTTAAATGCTCTATTTCAAAGAAATTAACCAGAGCCTCATTAAGGTTGTCTGCAAGAGACGATATCAGCTGTTTAGGGTATGCCATAGGTACCTCCTTAAACCATGTCCAAAGGTTTATATGTTATTATAACGCAGAAAATGAAAAAAGGCAAAAAAAGAGTTGACAAGTTTACAATTTCCGGAACGAATGACTTGCGGAAATAGAATAATAATGATAGAATGATGAAAACTATTTTTATTTTTTAGCTTACTCCATTTGGGAAAGGCATTGATTTAATTCCTGGAAACAGGTTATATTATGAGAAATAAAAGTAGTCAGCCTCTTATGGGGCTTTTTTTTGTGCCAAAAAACAAATCATAAAAGGAGGTAATAATGGAAGAAGTAAAAAAACAGTCAAGATTTACCCGGCTGAAGTATAATGAGGCAAAAATGGGCGCCTATTATACTGATCCGCAGCATTGCAGGTATATAAGCCGTTTCCTGCAGTTTCCGGAGGAAGATGAGGTGTGCTGCCTGGAACCGTCAATCGGGGATGGGAAAGCAATACTTACCGCTACGGGAAAGATCGGGGAGAATGGGAAAAACCTGAAAATCTATGGAGTTGAGCTTAACGATGATACGTATCAGGCAGTAAAGGACACGGAAGGAATCGACCAGTGCCTGAAGGCAGATTTTCTAAATGATACAATCATCAGCCACAACGCGTTTTCCTTTATATTCATGAACCCGCCATACGGGACATCAGAGGAGAAAACACGGTATGAGGTGGATTTTTTAAAGAAAGTAATTCCGTATGCTACAAAAGAGGCAGTTATGGTGTTTGTTCTGCCACAATATGTAGGAATGGAAGAAGAACTTCTAGATCAGTGGTGCAGTCACTTTGAAACCCGCTTCGTATACCGTTTTCAGGACAGTGAATACGAGAAATACAAGCAGATTGTGCTGATAGGGCAAAGGAAATCCTCGAATGAACGGGACAAAGATGAGGAACAAAGGCTCCAGTCTGTTATTTCCCGTAATAGGGAGATGCCTGTTATCCCGGAAGATTATGACGGCGAGCGGCTGGAAGTGCCCAAATCTTCTGAAAAAGGCATCGAGGAGTTTATGACGAGGATATTCCACGCGGATGAAGCGGCGGAAACATTAAAAAGAAGTCCGTTACAAAGAATCCTGATGGACGCCATATGCGTTCCGCCATATCTGATTGACAATCTCGCGAGGCCGCCAATCATGCCGTCTGAAGGTCAGATGTATCTGCTGGCGGTTTCTGGTGCGGGCCAGGGATTGGTCGGGAATGAAGAAAACGGGGATCTGCACTTACAGCGCGGTGTATCAAGAATTGCAAAAAGGAGCGAGTATGTGCAGGATGACAGCGGAAACATGAAAGAAGTGGAGATTACATTTCCCCAAATCAGTTACAACTTAATAGAATCATCCGGAGTAATCCGGACGCTGCAGTAGGAACGTTTCTCATAAAGGGAAGCGTTTTTTTATTCTACATCGCAGAAAATATAATAAAAGGAGGATATGCTTATATGCGGATTTCAGCAAACGGGGCATTTGCCCATGTAGAATATGTCTTTGCTGCAATCAAAGGTTATAAAAAAATAGCTTTGATATATTCCTGTTTTGAGCGAAGCGAAATAGCATTGAGAGGGTTTACCGCCAATATCAGCATCGGGAATGTAAATCTGTATCCGGAACAGGATTCCGGAGGGGATATAATGATATTTCCTAAGACACAGACTACTAATTACCACACAAAGCTGATGAGAGGGAAGGAACCCGTAAACCATGCGCTCTGCATATCGGATACACTAAATGAAACGTATATTGTTACTTCAAAGGAGTCGCAGGACAAGGATATTTACAACTGGCTGATGAATCACTTTGATCTGCCGCTGCTGACGGATTGGATACCTTATTTAAGGGAAGCAGGGAAAGAGTATATGTCCCGGGTTGAGACAAAAGTATATGGAGATATGCCGGAATGGGCAGAAAACGCATTGGTATATGAAATGTCCATGACAGAGGCCGTCCTGCAGGAACTGGTAACAAACGGATTAAGGAATTGCATGATAAAGATATCAGACAAGCCGCAGAAGCCGCTGCAGTTTGACAACATGGATGATTATTTTATGAAATATGGAAGCTCTTTGATAGAGAATCTGGAAAAGAAACTGAATCCATTGGTAGAGCTAAAAGACACGGTGGATGAAATCGCATTTTTGAAAAAGCGTTACTTCCCACAACAGGCGGCTATCGTAAACGGACTTATGGAATGCATGAAGCACAGTTCTTATGCTTTTCTTAACGAAGATATGGGATGCGGCAAGACTTTACAGGGAATGGGAGTTCCGGAAGGATTTTTTGTCAGGAAGATTATGGAAGAGAATAACATTTCTGTAGAATCCGTGTACAAAGACAGTTCATTGGTAAAATACCGGAATATCATTATGTGCCCGTCGCATCTGGTGGAAAAATGGAAAGAGGCGATACAGACAGATATTCCGTACGCCAAAGTGGTAATCATAAAGAGCATTAAGGAACTGTGCCGGCTGCGGAAACAGGGAAAAGCGAGAACCGGAAAGGAATTTTACATACTGAGTAAAGAAACCGGAAAGCTGTCCTATACTTATGTGCCGCTTCCTTCACAAATTAAGAAGAAAAACCCCATTGTTAAACGATGCAAAAACTGTAAGGACCTGCAGCGTATGTCCATGCGGACACAGTGTATTTGTGGATGTAAAGAGTGGGAACTTGAGGAATGCGAGTTTCAGGCTGTGGGTATGGTATGCCCGGAATGCAACCAGCTTCTGTATCCTGCGGATACGGATACATGCTGTCCTTCGGATGAAAACCGGCCGCTTCAGCCGTCTGATTTTGCTACACAGGCAAAAGCAAACCATGTCTGCAGAAATTGCGGAACTTCTCTTTGGCAGCCTGCCTGCGAACCGGTAAACAGGACATTGTCGTTCAAGCCGATAACCATCAGAAAAAAGTCATGGGTTAAAATGACGCATTGGGCGAACAAAGCAAAGAAGAACAAAAAGACCGTCTGGGTGCATGATAAGTGGAAAGAGGAATACATTGCAGAAAATGGTCTTGATGAAGATGAAATTACATATCCCAAGATTACGGGCGTGCGCAAGTATGCACCATCAAGATATATCAAAAAGTACCTGAAAGGTTATTTCGACTTTGCCATTTTTGATGAGGCTCATGAATACAAAGGCGGAGGAAGCGCACAGGGGTTTGCAATGCATGACCTTGTAAAAGCAAGCCGCTGGCAGCTGGCACTTACCGGCACGATTGCAGGAGGATATGCAAGCCATTTCTTTTACCTTCTTTTCCGTCTGGATCCCAGGAAGATGCGCAGCATGGGTTACACCTATGATGCAGCCGGGGAACGGAGGTTTGTCGAGAGGTATGGAACCATTGCAACTGAATATGAGGTGGAAAATGGGAAAAACGGCGATTATAACACGATGTCCAGAGGCAGGATGATAGGATCACCTAAATGCCGTCCCGGAATTTCCCTGAGCATATTTACGGATTTCCTCATGGATAAAGCCGTATTTTTAAATTTATCGGATATGAGCTCGTACCTGCCGCCGTTAAATGAGACGGTTGAATATGTGCCGCTGGAAGATGAGATTTATGATGTATACCGCGATATCAGGGAAAAGATGAAGACAGCAATGATTGAACAGCAGCTTGGCAACTCAATTTTGGGAAGCTTCTTACAGTTTTCGCTTTCCTATACGGATAAGCCGTACGGACGGTCAAATGTCCTGTCGCCGATAGACGGCGGAATCATTACGGAAGTTCCGGATTTGTCCTATCTGACGAAAGACGGGAAACTCTTGAATAAGGAAAGGCGTCTTTGTGAAATTGTCAAGCGGGAGCTGAAGGAAGACAGAAACGTTTTTGTCTACTGCGAGTATACAGGAAAAGGAGAGGCCCGGGTAACAAAGCGCCTGAAAGAAATCATTACCAGGGAATGCGGTCTGCGGGCGAAAGAAGTGGAGATTCTTGAAAGCAGCAATCCGCCGGCGGAAGAAAGGGAGGCATGGATGCACCAGATGGCAGCAAAAGGCGTCAGGGTGTTCATCACAAATCCCCGCTGCGTGAAGACGGGACTGGATTTCCTTTTTGAGTATAGAAATGCGTTGTATAACTATCCGACGATTATCTTTTACCAATACAGCTACGACCTTTTTACCATGTGGCAGGCGAGCAGGCGTCATTACCGTCTGAACCAGATTCTAGAATGCCGGACCATATATCTTTTGTCAGAAAGAACAATCCAGATCGATGCGCTGGAGATGGTGGCGAGCAAACAGGTAGCCACCAGCGCGATACAGGGGCATTTTTCATCAGAAGGTCTGTGTGCCATGGCACAGGGGGTAGACCCTAAAATAAAACTTGCACAGGCAGTCACCGAAAAAACACCGGAGCAGATGAAAGGCTTAAAAAGTATGTTTGATGTACTGAATCAGTGGCACTCCGCTACCGGGGAACGGCAGGAGCATAGGCAGATGAAAACCTTTGAGGAATTGACAGGAATAGATATTACAACAAGGGTGAGCCGATCCGGAGGATTATTGTCCGACACGGGAGAGTCCATAGACCTGTTTGACCTGTTTGGTTTAAAAACGAATAGTGAAGATCGGATAAAGGAAGAGGAGGAGGGGTTCGAAATGCCACAGGAAGAGAAAGCTGTTGAGGAAGAAACAATGGAAGAAGATTTACAGGTGAAGCAGGCTGAAGATGCCGGAATAAATTCAAATGCGCTGTTTACTACGTTTTTATTGGATACAGGTTCCATAGGCGAAATATTCAGTAAAAGCGAAAAAAAGAAAAAGAAAGCCGGCAAAGGGATGCCTACATTATTTAGTATGTAACAGAAGTCATTAATGGCAGAAAATATCTGCCCCAAAAAAGGAGGAAAATATATGAAATTTACAGTGGAAAGTTCAAGATTTGCGGAGTGTATGAGAAAAATTCAGCCCGCAGTGGGAGTCACCAAGGAGAAAAAGGAGGTTACAGAAAATTCCGTACGGCTGACCATGACCAAAAAACAGAAGATCAAAGAAGGCTATATTGGAATGGCAGTCAGTTTCGATGGAAAAAAACAGTTGTTCAGTGCGTTTCTGATTAATGAACTGGAGATGGAAGAAGAGGACTATGATGCATATATCAGCGGTAAAAAGCTGTGTGACATCACAAATGCCCTGAATAACGGCAATGAAGCGCCGTTATCGTTGGAAGTCGGAAAGAGCTGTATCATAAAAAAAGGTGGAAATCAGATCCAGATACCGCTTGGCGAAGAACCAGTTATCATCGCGCCGACAAACGACTGGCTGGTAAGGACGACCATGGATACAAAGAAGTTTCTTGAAATTTTGTTCAGGGCGGGCAGGTTTTATGATTCTGGTGCTGATGGTGTGACAGGTTCCGTTTGTATCCGCTTTGACATGGAGAATGGAAAATTTCAGATGAGCAGCACTGACACTTATAAGCTGGCTTTCTATGGGGACAGTGTAAAATACGAGCTGCCTGATTCTGTAAAGGAGGAAGGCTCAGAGCAGAAAAAGGAGCTTCTTTATCAGGTGGATGGAGACCAGTTAAAAATCCTCACAAAGTTTTTGACAGGGAAAAATACGGAGATCTGCGCTTATGAGAAGTACCTGTATTTTAAGAGCGAGGCAGATATCGCTATGTTCATGATTAAAGATGCCGGAGACAACCCGTATGCATTGAGCGGGGTAATTTCCATGGCAAATGGGCATAGCAGAGCCAGCAAAATCACGGCTCTTCCAAAGGATGTTCTGGAAACCCTTGATGTTTTCGATGTAGCAAACCAGGGAGAGGAACCCTTCGTCTATATTACAAAGAACAAAACCGGAGGTCTCTGCTTCAGTACAAAAGCAAAGACATATAAAGGCATTGTGCCGTGCAAAGTCGAAGGAAAGTTTAAAGATATGATACTTAATTCTAAGTTTTTCCGCATGGCTCTTGATAACTATGACAGGGAAGAAGCCATGAGCATCTTTGTGGGGGACAGCAACGAGGGCATATTGTTTAAAGACGCCGAGGAAACGGAAGATTTTAATATTGTAATCAGAATTACAGAATAGTTGGTTATTTGGGGAAAGATGTGTGAATTACATCTTTCCCCGTTTTTTTGTATTCAGGTATCCAAAAGAAGATTGCCGGCAGAGCCGACGGGTGGGGAAAAATTTTCCGGCTCAACGGTTAACCATAGAATGGAATTAATGGCTATAGGAATGTAAAAATGTAAAAAAATATTTTACAAACGAGTTGATAATGTGGGAAAATACGAGTATACTATAAACATGGAAAGGGAGGGAAAATACGATATGTCATTTGATGCTTTATTTGAACAGAGAATATTAGTGGGTAAAAAATTAAAGGACTGCATCAGGGATTCAGGCTTCACTAAAATATCGTTCTCTAAAAAAGCGGATATCTCAAGACCTACACTGGATCGCCTGTTAAGCGGCACGGTTGATAACAAGAGTACATTTGACAGACATATACAAAAAATCCTCAATGTATTAGACATGACCGTGGATCAACTGCTCTCCTATCGTCCGGTCGGAGAAGTCAAAAAAACAGGTGCGGTGTATTCCTTAAATGCGCCGTCTGATTATTCAATGGATGAAAAGACAAAAAAACAGTATGGTCTGCTTATGGATGTCATAGACCTTTGTGCAATTTATTATTAAGGTGATTGTTATGAGTGAAAAAATAACGGCAGAAAATCTTGATCAGGTAATTCGGAAGAATAAGGAGATAAGCGCGGACATTGAGCAGTGCAGGCAGCTGGTATTCACCCAGTTTAACCGGATGCAGGTAAGTTCACCGCCGCAGCTGGCAATCCAATTACTCAGGACATACGGGCTGATCCAGATGCCAGTCAATAATCCTTATTTTGGCGGTGCTATTTATGTGAAAGAGGGCAGACGGATTCCGTTTATCAATACAGCACTGCCGCGTGCGAATCAGTATTTTGCGGAATGGCACGAATTATATCATCTTTTATTTGATACAGTGTCATTCGACCATCTTATCGAGCCGGAAAACACTATGGAAGAGAGAAAAGCGGAATATTTTGCTTCCAGGATGTTGTTGGGAAATTTAATGTCGTATTTTTCTGAATTGCCAGAGGATATGGATTTCCGTTCCAAAGTTTATAACTGCATGGCAGTATTCCAGACGCCATACAAGGCTGTTTTGATTGCATTATACGAAACTGCCGCCCAGACGGAGAATAATGCCCTTATGGATAAGGTGAAAACATACTTTGATAATGTCCACCCAGACATGTCAGAATGTTTTGCAGAGCTGGGATTGGACAACACACTGGTTCTGCCTTCGTATGTCGTGGATGTAAGTTCGCTCCAATCCAGGATTAAAGAATGCGAGCAGGAAAGACCGGATATAAGTTACCACAAAGATAACGAGCATTTTTTGGAGAGGGTTATGAAAGAAATCAAGCTGGTTGCAGGTGAGTCATATGTGTAATATACTTAATATACCTCATTACGACAAGTATAACGGTGAAAAGAGAATTGCGCTGCTGGATAATTCTGCGGTATCATTTATGCTACAGCTTGATAATAAGGGATATAAACCCGACTTAATGTTACAAGGGTATGATGTAATATTTCTGCCAGAGTGGGTTGTTGAAGAAATTCGGGATTCAGAGTCTAGAGTTCAATATATAGAAAGACTGGAGAATACAGGTGTTCCTATCAAGATTATAAAGGAAGACTTTTATAGCAATTTGATGGACAAGGAAGAAATTTTCCTATATGAAATAGTAAAAGCAGCTGTATCCAGATTAGGGGATTTAAAAAAATATCTCCGTGAGAATGTAGACAAAGAAGATCCGCTGGATATGGAACCATATGAAGACTGGATACGTGAGATGTATACAAACTGGCCACTGGAAGGGGGATTAACGGTCAGCGGACGGGTAAAAAAGAAAAATGCAGGGGAAATTTCGCTGACTATTTTATCTGAAATATTTTCATGGCATTATCCTGATACGGAGATTTTGACAGTATACACACAGGATTCCGATTCCTATGTTTTTCAAACGTGTGCTGAGGAACTTTTAAAGAAGGCAGATCACCTAAAAAATGTAGCCCCGGTAAGTGTTACATACCGCTCAAATGATTCCATACTTTGCCAGATGTACAGGGATAAGCAGCTGGCAATAGAGGAAATCGGGGATATCCGTAAGGACGCAAGAAATGTGATATATACATTGATGCGTGAAGATAATACAGTCGCGCTTGTGACTAAAGTACTGGATAATGAAGAATTTGTTAAGCTGATACAGAACAAATCTGTACAGATTATCTTTTAAAATTAAACGAAAGAAAGCGGATTATGTACGGTTCATTCCGTCAAATCCATAATAATGTTTTTATGATATGATTAGCGCGTCAAGAATACCATTTTTGACGCGCTAATCATGATATAGGTATTATAATAAAACAGATATCAGGTAATCAAAGGTCTGTTGTTCATTTACAAACGAAAGTCTTTTTAATCGGTGCAGTACTTATTAAAAAGTTTTATGTGGTGTGGATGCAGTATTTTTTCGCATAATAAAAAGTATGGCAGAGATTATCTCCGTCATTTTGATATAAAATGAGGTAGATAGTATGAGGTTATTTGAATACAACAAAGAGCTGGAGAATGGAAAGGTATCAAATGTACACATGATTTGCTGGATAGCTTAGTTTATCTTGGTTATAATCTAAAAACGGCTGATAAAAAATCTGAATATCACCATTATCATCTACTTCACCGCCTGCGCTTATGAGATTTTCTTTCCATAAATCATTTGTCAGGCTGGTTACATACAAATCTATTCCTATCTCTCTTGTTGCCACATAGGACATCAAAAAGACTATTCTCGTAGCAATGCCCTGTCTGCGGTAATTGCGGGGGATTAGAATGCTTGAAACATGGACAAAATTGCTGAATCCGGATGCCAGATCTTCACGATCCCTTACACAAAACTGCAATATCAGCAGCTCCTTTTTTTCAGTATCTCCAATATGAATTTCATAGCGGACATATTCGCCCTTCTTTTTTACAGTTCCCTTGGCAAGATATAATTTTTCAAAGCATTCGTTCAGGATGCTAATAAACGCAAGTTCATTCTTTTTAAAACGTCCCCGATATTCTATCATTTGTAATTCCCCTATGTGTTATATAAAATGATAATGTAATTCAATTATTATAACAAAGAAAGTGCCGACAAAAAAACAATAAATACGCGTAAGAAATTTACACAAATATGAGTAAAAATACGCGGCGGTTTTTGTATAATAATACCATTTTTGGGTTTATTTTACCGAAATTGAAAAAGAAAAATAATAAAAAAAGGGAAAATAGTCAATTGTAGGCAGATGTATCGAATCGGAAATCCGGTACTATTGACGGAAAAGAATCTTCTGATAAGATTAAAAGAAGTAAAAGCACATGTGATTTTTATAATTTGATATGAAAAAGGAGGCTTGCACGCATGTATGACCTGGTGTGCAGGGCCGATACCCTTTTTCTTGCTGCGCAGATCAGAATGGAAGGCATTCTGCTGACAGGGAACGAGTGGGATTTTTTGATGGAAGACCCCGAGGACGGCGTATTTGCCACCCTCATTGACAAAGCGGAAGATATCGGTGCCAGCGGATATCAGCTTTTGATGACCATAGGGGTAATCGGTCTGGTATTCTCGATTATTTTTACGGCAATTTCCCTGCTCATGACATCCAACGCGCAGAAGAAGGAGGAGAAAAAATCACATGCGCTGGTTATATGCGTTGCTGGAATTTGTATTTTCAGCGTATTCAGCATAGTCGGTTTTTTCAAATCAATCGGCTCTGGATTATAGTTAGTCACTTGAGGTGGAGGCAAAAAGCTCCACCTTTCTTTTTTTGCGCGAAAATTGGGAAGGAGGAAGAATTTGGCATCAACAGGAGTATTCAGGGTACCAAGGGAGTTTAAGGATGAAGATAAATGGTTCCGCTATTTTACCAAGAAACAGGCACTGGTATTGATACTGGTATTACTGGCGGACTACAAGCTTATTATGGCAGCTGCACCCCACGGCATGGTTATTGCGGCTGTCATTGTATCTATTTTAATTACTCTGGTGGCAGGCGGCATGGTCATGATCGAACTGCCGGTAGATGTGATGTTTCTGACAGGGGGCGGCATTACGCTGGATCAGTGGCTTTTCAGGGTGATGTTAAGGAAATGCCGCCGGGTGTTATATACAAAGCATACACAGGAGGGAAGCTGATGTATGAAAGAAAAAAATAGAGAAAACCGCCATATCGTGAGGAAAAAGATATGCACAGCGGCGCTTTTTTTATGCGCATTGCTGCTGACGGGGTGCGGGGATGACGGGGAGAGCATTTATAATTTCTCAGGCGTTGAACCAAAGGAGATCGACCCGTGGGTATACCTGCAGGATACCGCGCTGTCCTCGAACACACAGATACTTGGTTTCGCCTCATCCGCAAGCCGCCTTGGGATTACCGTGGGGGTTATGGGGATTGTCTTTTCCATTATGTATATGGCCATCCGGATTTTTTTTGCCCGGAACGCGAAAGTCAGGGAGGAAATCAAGGAGGAAGCCATGATAAAGGGAATGGTGGCAATTATGATTTTCAGCGTCCCGTTCTGGCTGGGGATTTTTAAGCTGGCAGGTGAGATGCTGATTTAAAGGAGGAAGCAATGCAGACTATAGATACATTAGTCCGCTCCGTGCAGATAATCGCAGTAATTATCGTGGTTTTACTGGCAATATTCGGCGCGGTTGGATTTTATTTCATGAAGATACACAGGAGCAGGGTACAGGAGAAACATCTGGATTACAGCCAGTTTAGAAGGCTGGACTCCCTGGAATATGTGAGATTCGACGACGTGGGGGAGTACATGGTTGTTGCAGACGGGAAAAAGCGCTTTATCGGGGCGATTGCCTGCAGCGGGTGCGAGTTCCGCGATGCGGAGGACGAGGAACGCCTGCAGATTATACGGGGATACCTTTCCTTCATCAATGTACTTGATAACCAGAATATACAGTTTTGGCAGATGGCAAGGGATGTCAACCTGGATAAGATGGTAACGGATTACAAGGAGCAGCTCACGAGCCTTCAGGAGAGGCAGTATCTGATGACGCTGGATTATGAAGAAATAAAAAAGGAGTCGGAGCAGGTTCCGGAAGGTGAAGAAGAACGGTACGACCTGTATTATCAGAAACTCAGGCAGATGCAGAGGGAAATCATGTCCTTGGGCTACCGCGTGGATCAGCTGAAAATCCAGGTGCAGTATCTGGAATCCGTCAGCGGCGAGAAAGCAGATCCGCATTTGGATCAGCTGTATATTTACGACTGGACTTATAACGCCATTGATTTTACACAGGAACTTACGGAGAGCGAGATTTACTCCAAAGCTGAGAAGCAGCTCGAGAACAGGGCGGCGGCGTATATATCCTCACTCCGCAACGCCGGGGTAAAGGCCCGGATGCTGACAGGAGTGGAAATACTGGAACAGATGCGCCGCTATACACATCCGGTCAGCGCAGCAAAGTACCGCGCTGACGAAATTCTGCAGTCCGCATATGACAGCATTGCGGTGACGAGCAGTTCCTTAAGGGAAATGGAAGAAACGGTCAGCCAGAACGCATTAAGGGAAATGGCGGCAGAGTTTGCATTCATGGAAGAGGAGGAGAATCTGTAGATGAATCGGGAAATTATAGCAATTCTGCTCATAGCGGCATCGGGAATCTTATTTTTTGTAATCATGGCGGTTGTAATAGTAAGACTGCTTAAAAACAGGGAAAAGCCGAAACCGGCAGGAGAGGACGAGAAGCTGTTCAGGCGGGTATCTGCGGCGCGGGAGATAGTGGCGCCGGATGGGGTGGATCCGAATCCCCTGTCTTATTTCATTCTGAATGATGCAGGGCATGACGTGTATGTAAGGTGCTTTACCATTGATGCCCTGCCTAAACGGACTGCTTTCGCAACGACATTTCCAGCCCTGTTCAACAGCGGGCGGATGCGGGTCAGCGTTTTCATAGAGCCGCTGCCGGAGAGCCGTGCGGCACATATGCTGGATACGACAATCGTTGAAATCGAAACGAATATTATCAGTGCGGAAAAGAATTACAACCGGAATATGCTCCGCAAGCTGAACGGGAAGCTTCGGGAGACCGAAGGGTGGGCAGAGCGCATAGAAACAGGCGAAAACAGCCTTTACCATGTTTATTTCCTGTTCGTGCTCATGACATCTTCGCTGGAGGAACTCAATTATGAGTCGGATTCTTTCCGTAATCTTGCAAAAGAGAAACAGATTACGGTCAGCGCCTGTTATGGCGTGCAGCCGGAAGCCTTTTTGTCGGGAATGCCTTTAAACCGCAGGGTAAACGCAGGGATAGGGCCTGTGAAAACTGCCGGATTAAAGAGACATACGATGGACAAACTCAGTATCTCTAGTATCTTTAACCATACCCAGACAGATTTCATCCATGAAAACGGCGTCGTTTTGGGAAGGAACATGTCCAGCTGGAAGCCTGTGGCGTATGACTGCTATGATACCAGCCACAACGGATATAACGTGGTTTTCTGCGGGATGACGGGTACGGGGAAGTCTGCCACGATGAAGATTCTTGCATCCCGGTACATATCCAAAAACGGATACCGCTTTGTTGCAATTGACAGTCAGGCAAGGGGAAACCGCGGGGAGTATGCGATGATGGCGGACGTGCAGTGCGGCATTAATTACCAGATAAAAGTCGGAAGCGACATTATTTTGAATCCCTTTGAGGTCCGGGAAGAAGAGGAATGGTCGGAAATGGACGGCGATTATATGGTGTTAAAGCTGAAAGATAAAGTGGAAGATGCCAGAAGCAGCCTTATGATCATGGTCCAGGGAAATAAGGGAGCTGCGGATTTTGAACTGACAACCTACCTTGAGCGTGTCATTACGGACATAATAGTGGAACTGTATGAGGAACGGGGAATCATTGACGGCCAGGTGGACAGCCTGTTTGAGGAAGGGCTGCAGGAGAAGGAGATTTTGGGAAGCGGGAAAAGGCGGAAAACGCTGCCCACGATGACGGATTTTTATAAAAAGGCTTTAAAAAAGGAGCGCGATAACGAGATCAGGGAACACAAGAAAGCCTACCGCATTCTGCTCGACAGCCTAAAGGAACGTATCCGGGAACTGTATTACTGTCCAAAGTGTCTGCGCTTCTATACAAGAAAAGAGTATGAGACGTTAAAGCATGTCTGCGGATGCGGGGAAAATGGTCATAAGATACAGGCCATACAGGGGGTAAAAAGCTACTTCGACGGACAGAGTAATGTTGTCATAGACAGGAATGTGAAATTTACCAACATAGACCTGTCGCAGCTTCCGGAAGAGGAGAGGGCGGTTGCCCGGCTGGTGGCACTCAGCTTTGTAACGGAACATTTTATAAAGAAAAATGCAATTAACCCAAAGAAAATGGAGTATATGGGTGTGATCTGCGACGAGCTGCATGAAAATTTCAAGTCCCTGCCCGCCGTACAGAAGCTTGATTATGTTTCCAGGACGTCAAGAAAAAGGCTGGTGTCGCTGTGGACGGCAACACAGGCATTGAAGGATTACCAGAGGATGCCGGAAACGGAAGCCCTGTTAAAGCAGGCGGCAACAAAATTTGTGTTCAAGCAGGACTATCAGGACCGGAGCTGGGTGAAAGAAGCGCTCAACCTTACAAATGGACAGGCAGACCGCATCCTGGAACTTGGCGGGGATCCTTCGGACAAGAGCGAGGACCGGAAAGGGGAAGTCTGCATCGTGGATAACGGAAAGGTATGCTTCTGTAAGGTGGACTACTTAAAAGCGGCGGAAGCGGTATTTGTGGAAACGGATGCCAGGACACTGCAGGCTATGTACGGAGGCGAGGCAGGATGAGGGGACTGAAAAAAGCACTGTGCCTTGCATTGTTATGCATTCCGCTTTTGCTCTGCCGGGGAATGGTCGTGTATGCATCCCAGTCTGACAGCATAGAGAATGATGTCGATGAAGGGAACAACAACCGCTTTGATACAACATCACCCTGGCTGAAAGGTACGTCAGACGAGTCTATTTATGGGAATCCCATTGATGCAGGGGAAGAACAGCAGGACATTACCGTGGGCAAGCCCGGACGTGTGGAAAAATACATTGCAGAACTGCTAAGGAATATAGGCAGTTCCGTTATTGCACTCCTGCAGGATAACATCGGCGCATCCCTGGACAGTATCGTATACGGGAGGGTAGGAAGCGGGCAGCCCAACAAGGTTAACATCTATGCCTTTGAACTGCGTAAGGGAAATCCTTACGGCGTGACCGCATCAGTATGTTATGCGCTGCTTAGGGGAATGATGTTCATTTTCCTCGGGATTACTTTTGTGTTCCAGCTGGCGAAATCGGCATGGACCGGACAGACCGCAAAAAGCAGGGATGAAATCAGGAGTATGTTTCCGTCCATGGCATTGAAGTTTGCCGCGCTTATTTTAATGCCGTACCTGCTGGACGTGGCGCTGTATGTGAGGGATGTCCTGCTGTACGGCATTAAGGAAGTAACTTCGCAGATGATAACCGGAGGGGCAACATTATCACTGTCGAAGGCTTTTCTGATTAATGCGGAACGCAGCGGAACTTTTGTTGATGCCGTCATGTACCTGGGAACAGTGGTCTTAACGGTTTATTTTGTGTTTTTATATGTTGCCGTGGCCATAGATATGCTGGTCTGTTTTGTCAGTTTTCCTTTTTTGTGCGTACTTCAGAGCAGGAAGCGGGATCTGCTTGGCGGATGGGTAATGACCATGTTTTCCAATATCATGACGCCCGTGATAGATGCCGTACTGCTCCTGATTCCATTGCTCACAAGCCTGATGTTGTCGGACACGATAAAAGGCGTGGCGGTTATCCAGCTGGTCATGTGCATGCTTCTTATTCCGGCGAGGATCCGGTTTAAGGCGCTGCTGGGAATCCAGAGCAACGAACGGAACGGCTTTTTGGGAGCGATGGCAATGATGACGCTTACAAGGGCAATTGCATCACGTATCAAACAGGGTGTTGGAAAACTCGCAGATGCTTTTTCTGATGCGAGAAAGAGCCGTATGTATGGAGAAATGGCGGATGTTGACAGGGAAGAAGAGGAGTCCTACTTGTCAGCGGCAGAAGGAAAAGGCAGCCCGAATAACAGACTATCAGAAGATGGAAATAATCTGTCAGGGGTAGATGGCGGACAGGAAAAAGGCGTTTCATCTGCGGAAACAGGAAGCGAAAAACCGGAAGATCAGAATAATGCGCCAGTCCTTGACAGGGAACCAGATGATATTGCAGTCCCTCAGACGGCGGATTATGCACAGGAAGGGTTATCGTACGGAAACTTTAAAGAAAGGACGGATTTCCCGTCAGATATCTCAGGTGCGGATGATGCCGGTACCGGGACTCCGCCTCAAAATAAAAACGATTTACTGCGGAGCATAGACGGTGCAATGAATCAATCGCAGGAAAATCTGGATAAATTGAAGGTAGACCGCGCGGAACTGGTACAGCAGGATAAACAATTGAGGCGCCAGATGTTGAACCACAGGCGCGGCTCGGAAGAATACCGGGAGCTGGAAACGGAAAGGGCGGATATAGAAAGCCAGACAGCCCGGCTGGATAAGAGAATCGCAATGGAGAACGGGCGTCTTAACCAGCTTCGCCAGCAGTCAAGGCAGCTTCATACAGCAATGGGCGTACATGGGACACCGACAAGCTTTGATGACAGAAGGGCGGAGATTTTACAGAAAAGGGCGACCATCTCCAATTTTGAACAACCTGAATTTAAGGGTGTTCTTAGCAATGCACAGATGCGGGATTTATACAAGAAACGCGCTGTAGCGAATGTGGTAAAGGTAGCTGCCGGGACAGGCGGCGGCGCTGCATTAGGGGCAGTTGCCGGCGGCTCAGCAGTATTTTTAGGCGCTTCGGCGGCAGCACTTTCTTCCGCAGGAGGTATTCAGGCGGGCGGAGGCGCAGGAGAGGCAGCGGTAGATGTATCTATTGAAGCCGGGCATATTGCGGGAGCGGCTGCCAGGAGTGGGGGAAAAAGAATTTACCAGGCAGCTGATATGGCGGCATCCGCTTATCTCATGAATAAAATCAGACCTGCAGCAATGCAGGCATCCTTTTATATGGATACCGGAACCACGGTGGGCGGTACAGTGGAAGCTCCTACATTAGATAAGGAAGAAACAGAAACAGTAAGCGGCATAAATACCCGGTCCGGTAAGCAGATACAGGCAGATGTTTCCTATGCAGTGCAGGAAATCCTGAGCGTAGAAGGCACGATGAAGAACAGTACGGCGCTGCGGGCGATGCAGCAGGCCAACCTGCGGGCAGAGAAAGAGATAGCAGTCATGCGCGAGGAAGGAAAAGTAGTTCTGACCGAGGAGATAATCCGCACAAAAAGGATAGAAGCCCAGACAGCGGCGATTTCAGAGGCAGTCCTTTTGCAGATGGAAAAGAAAGCCAGATATGACCGCGGATCCGAGGACTATGAAAATGCGGCAAAAATGATTCAGGAACGGGTAAAACAGATTTTAGAGGACAAGAACCGTCCCTTGGTATAACAGGAGGACAGATGAAAAAGGGCAAATTAAAAGTATTGCTGTGCCTGCTTTTATTCTCCCTGCTTCTTTCGGGGTGCGAGGGAGATTATGGGTATTATGGAAAAGCGGACATTCCCCCGCTGGTGGAGCAGTGGAGGGAAGAGGTGGAATTTTATGCGGATATGTACGGGATTGCCGAGTACGTCGATGTGCTGCTTGCAATTATCGCACAGGAGTCCGGCGGTGATGCGGAAAAAACACCGGATATCATGCAGTGTTCGGCAAGTGCGGGACTTCCGGCAAATTCCATAACGGAACCGGTTGAGAGTATCCGGCAGGGGGTGTGGTATTTCAGTTCACTGCTCGCAGCAGGCACGGACAAAGGCGTGGATATGGATTCCGTAATACAGGCCTACAATTTCGGCGGCGGATACATAGATTACATAGAAGCGGAACGGGACGGACACCACTCGGAAGCAGCTGCAAGGGAATTTTCCAGCAGGATGTGCGCACAGCATGGATACTCCGTATACGGAGACGTGCTGTATGTGGAGCATGTACGGTCGTGGCTGAGCGGCTCCGATGGCATGGGAGAAGGTGATTACGATACCATGCTGGCATGTATGCAGGAATATTTAGGAGTACCGTATTTGTATGGCGGAAGTGGGAAATATGGCATTGATTGTTCTGCACTCACGCAAAAAATCTTTAAGTCAGTGGGCATCACCTTGCCAAGAACGGCGCAATCACAATATGATTTTGTGACGCATATTTCGGACGCGGAAGCAGAACCGGGTGATCTGGTTTTCTTTGAGGGAACTTACGAAAGCGGCACATATATAACCCATGTGGGTATATATGTAGGAAACGGCAGGATGTTCCATGCAAGCTCCGGTAAGGGATATTGCTGTTACTCGTCAATAAACACAGCCTATTACCAAAACCATCTTGTCGGTTTTGGGAGGCCGTAAAGAAACAAGGAGGAAGAAACATGAAATATGGTAATTTCAAAAAAGCGCTGTTTTCAACACTGGTTACAATTCTGGTGGTTCTGCTTTTTCTGACGGGCACGTTTTTACTGGTTATGTCAAGAGATGGCACAGGGGAAGACAAATCGCAGACAGAGGACATGGCAGGACAAGAGGAAGTGCCTTTGGAACAGTCGGCCGGACAGAATTCGGAGCAGTTTTTACAGTCATTTGCAGAGGTTTTGTATACCTACGATACCAGGGAACGCAGGTTTTACGAAGGTACGGAAGCATTTATGACACCGCAGGCATATGCGGAACTAGTGCCGTTTTCAGTAGGAGAATCAACGGAAAGCGGAGAGAAAATTCCGGCAGTGATATCTTCACTTCGGGAGGCGAAGTGCTATTATTGCTGCTTTTCAGAGACAGAGGCAGAAGTCATCATGGAGAGCTGTTTTACGCTGAACGGAAGCGGAAACGGGCAGATTATGCAGTATATCAAGCTGAATATCGAAAAGCAGAGCAATGAGTGGAAAATTACAGGTATCAATGTTTTAGATACTCTGGAACAGTGAGGTGGCAAATGAGACAAATAGAGGTGATCTGCGGCATTCCGGAAGACACCACATCAACCGGACTTGTAGAGAGGATTTGCCAGATGGCATTAGAAAGAGAAATAAAGGTTGTTATACATCCATGCTTAAGCAAGCAGGAAGTGGAATATAAGACGTTTTCTATGGATAATCACGAGAATGTGGTTATTCTTCTACAGGAAAATATGGATATGTCGGCATCTTACCAGTCATGGGAAATTGCGGCACTCAGGGACATTAAAAGAATCCCGGTAGTTGTGTCGGTAGATAGGAAGCACTACGGTACGGATTACATGGCGGTCCTGTATGCTGCGGGGATTACGGACGCGGTTTATGAAGAAGATGCCGATGCGGAGGAATTGACGAAAAGAATCCTGTCAAGGCGCTCCAGAAGGGAATCCAGGGAATATTACGGAATCAGGTCTATGGATGAAGTTGTGTCAGTGCTGGATATTTTGGGAAAAGATACGCTTGAACGGTATGTCTATTATATCAGCGCAGGCATTGATGCCCATGATACACAGATCCGCTATCAGGAAGTCCGGGATAAATTAAGTTATGTTGAAAATTGTTGCCTGGCTGAACACCTTCCGGAAAATATCATACAGGAATTACAGTCAGATGAGGGATTTGCCTTATATCAGAATACTATGCAGAAAATGAAAAAAGGAAGGGAAAAGAAAATGGGTACAGGGAATTTAAAAGTGGGTCTCAGAATGGGGCCTTGAGAGAAAAAGGAGGAAATATTTAGTGAACGAAACACAGACAAAGGGGAATGAAGACCGCATTTCATTTATTATGGAAGAAATAGAAAAGCTTTCGACACATATTAAAACGTACAGTGTAGGTTCTTACCCTGTTTTTTACTTACAGCTTCATAGTATTTTGAAAGTACAGGATATCCTTGAGATGCGTCTGTCCGATGTCTATGAATGTGTACATGGCAATGTGTATGTAAAAGATCAGATTATATGTGATGAAAAGGAAGTTGGACTGAGCGGGGAAGACAGAAAAAATCTGGCATGGTATGCGATGCAGCGCATAAAGGTCAGGAATACGGAAGAGGAACAGATGAAAGAAATGTATCTTTGCGTTAATAAACAGGGGAAACCGCTTCAAAAGCAGGTGTATAGAAAAATGCTGGAACGCTCCAGCAGTGAACTGGATCTGAGCAGGGTATACAATTCCGGGTATCTTCGCAGTCTGTACGGTTATCTTGAAATTGCATACGGTAGAAAAACCATAGAGGATGTTGCAACAGAATATCAGGTGGAGCGGTATTATCTGCTCAACCGCATTTTTAAAGGCATGAGCATTGAATATGACAGCCAGCTCTTAAATGAGGTGGCAAATATTGATGAGGCCGATTTATAGGAGGACAGATGCAGATTACATCAATAATAAAAAAACTGAAGGAATTAGCGGAAAAGAGTCCGGCAGGGGAAGAACTGGCAATGGAGGCGGCAGCAATGCTTTCGCTTCTTATGGCAGGTCAGGATGGCAGATGCACGATTCATCTGCTAAGGGGAGATACAACCGTATTCTTCTATTCCTCCCTTCCGGATGATGAGGCAGGATTCTGGAGATGCCCCCTGCCCGCAGTAGAAGAAAGATGCCGGATCAGGAATGACAGCCGGGCATTCGTGCTGTCAGATATGGGAAAGTATGAAGGATTCCTGATATTGGAAGAATCTCAGGGAGGAAGCGGATTGGCATCAGAAGATACGGAAAATCTGTTATGGATATTTCAATTATTTTGGTGTACGTGTCTTTTGGCAGATGAGTCAGAGAAGAACTTCTTTACCGATCCGGTAACGGAGCTGCCGGGAATAGCCGTATTTAAGCAGGCGGCATCCCGGATAATCGCCTCCGGGCAGGAAGGGTATCTTGTCGTTGCCCGGGTTCCGGTGTATTTGGAAAGACCGTATTCTGAAAACAGCATGGATTGCAGGCTTCAGGAGCTTGCAGGGTATTTTAGGGAAAAGGAAGGCATAACGGCTTACCGTATTGCGGCGGATATGATAGCCATTCTGACAGATGGCGAAAAGGGGACAGCATTGGATCATATGCAGAAGATTATGCTGTTGCTGCCAGAAACGTCCCTGTTTCTGACATCGCTGGTGCATATGGAAAAAGAAAAGGTCTTAACGAAGATTCAGGAGGAAATGGGTAAGTTAGGGGAAGGCAGTACCGGGATCGAGACTTCCTGCCCAGGCCCAAGACTGCCAATATTCATAAAGGACAGAAACAAGGGGGATGGGAATGGAAAAAATTGACAAACTGCATTGTCTGCAGATTGCTATTGCAGTGTTCTTTGGATGTATGGCTTTCTTTTTCATTCCTCCGTCCATTGCATATGGGGAAGAGGTATACATTCAGGAGGAAACAGGGGAGAGCGAACAGGAAAACTCCATATATGATGCGTTAAGAGAACGGATACAGGATTCTTGGGAGAGCGGCATGGAAAATTTGGAGGAAGTTAATCCGATAGAAATCAGCGGCAATTTTGCTGAACGGATCCTGCGTACCATAGCGGCGGCTTGTTACAGCAATTTAAAAAGCATAAAAGCAGGGGCACTGCTGATAGGGCTTGTTTCCTTTGTTTTGGGAGCAGCTATTGCACTGTTGGCAACAAAAGACAAGAAAATGCGGAAAACGGCAGTCAGCGTCGGCATGATAGCGGTGCCGGTAATCCTTTTGATTATTGTATTTGGTATTTCCTGGTTTATCAGTATTTTCCGGTAACGGATTGATAACCGGTAAAACATATTATTTTAACGGAGGTGCAATCAATGAAAGACCAGTTGTATGAAATTTCAGGAAAATTTTTAGGCGGAAGAAAAGAGAAAGAACATTCTTATGTGCCGGAAAGGACAGATGGGCATCTGGAGCGTTATAAAAAGCTGATGGATACAGGGGAATATATGCAGATGGCTTTTGAAAAGGCAGGAGCAGACGGCACCCTTTCCAAAGTGGACAAGGACATCATTATCTGCATGGCATCAGATGCAATTACGGGGGATCCGTATGATCTGCGGTACAAGTCACAGAAGCTGGCGGACGTATACTATGTAAAAGTGGTCAGGGTGGACGATGAAAGCCGTACCGTCTGGGTAAGCCACAATGAAGCGCGGAAGGATAAACGTCCGGAAATCGAAGAAGAAATCAATAACCGGCTGAAAAAGGATAACGGGAATGCAAATTTGCGTGTAAAGGGCAAGGTAATCCGTATCCAGTCTAAAACGGTAGATGGAGAGAACATAGATACGGGCGTATGGCTGGACTTATGCGGTGTCGGAATCTTAGGGTTTGTGTATATCGGCGACTGGGCAAATACATTTACGTCCGCGCTGAAGGGAACAGTATCTTACGGTGATGTTGTGGAAGTATGCATACATGAAAAAAAGATAAGAAAGCAGAAGAAACAGGACATTATCTATTATGCCTGCTCCAGAAAGGAGCTGGTAGAGGATCCGTGGGAGCAGAAATCGCTGGAAGAAAAGTATCATGTTGGCGACATTGTGCGCATTAAGTGCCTGTCACTGAAAAAGGGGCACTGGTTTGGCGAAATCAATGGCTTGGAAGATATCCAGGTATTTACCGAGTACCCGTCATCAGCAAGAGATTTTCCAATTATTCCGGGCATGGAGTATATGGGAAAGATTTATTACATGAATACAAAGGAACGTTCCTTAAAAGCAAGGGTGTTCCAGGCGCTTACGCTGGAGGGATACGAAAAGCCGGAAAATAATCAGGAGGGAGAGGAAACGTAATGGCTGATACGGAAAAGACAACAGAGAGGGCTGCCCGCGATATAGTAGGTATGATGGGGTATAAGGCACTTTTTGAGTATATGCCGGAAATGGAGATCAGTGTGCCGGATTCGGATAAAAGAAATTCTCTGGATAAAATTGCCTACTATTACCGGAATGAGGAAATTGTACTGTCCGATCTGTATATCGGGTATGTGATAGCACTGTACAAGTATACAATCCCCAAAGTAGTGGCGGAAACGATTCAGGCATTAGGCAGTTTCTGGCCACAGAAGCGCGTGCCGCGCTATATTGACAGGGATGCGCTGCTCAGCAGGATAAAGAAGATGTGCAGTATGGGGATGTTACGCAGGTTTGTCTACACAAAGGAAGGAAACAATATCGTCTTGTATTCCACAACGCCTGAGTTCTGCAAGGTCATATATCAGGCGCTAAAGCTGAATACGGATGCCAGACACGAAAAAGACATCCTTCCACCCCTTGAAATCGTGGAAAAAGCAGCCTCGTCACTGATTACAAATGAACTGATGAAAAGTCCGCATTTAAAAGAGTTTGATTTTATGCCTTCGTATCAGGATAAGGAAAACGGGAAAATCATCTTTAACAGCAGGATTTTTCACGAAATTGCCGGAAAAAATTATGTGACAATAGTGGAACCGATGTTTACCCGCGTGGACTTGAAAAGGTTTACGGAATCTGAATGGGACAAGCATTTACAGAAAAAAGTATCTGCTTTAAAGGGGTATATGGAGCAGCTCAATAAGGATGGAAATATTGTTCAGGCGGTATTGGTATGTGAGGATTTGGAGGATTTTAAGAAGATTAGCGGTATGGTCTGTACTCTGTTTCCGGAAAGCATGTTGCAGCATATCTACTACAGTTCGGAGGGTGCAATAAAGAGCGCATCGTATGACCTGCATAGCAGTCTTGTACGCATTACCAGTGTAAAAGACGGGGAAGATGGGAAAAAAGTGCTGGGGACTGTTACCTCCCAGCACACATACCCTTTCTTCTAAGGAGCGTATATGGGAAGAAAAGAGAAGATTGCATTAATGGTTGCAGGAGGGATTATCTTCCTTATTGTAATGTGTAAGGGATACGGTATATGGGCAATTGCAGGCGCGGCGGCGCTTGGGTGGTACTGGAAACGTAAATAGAGAGGAGAAGCAAATGAAAAGGAACAAAGAACTTTTTATTGAGATTATAGGACAGATTGCACAGGAGGACTGGCGCAGAAGGCATATTTGTCTGCCGTCTATTGTTATCGCGATTGCTTTGGAGGCAATTGACTGGGAAAAGAATGAGGTTGAAATAAGCCCAAATGAATTATTTTCGCATCAGGAGGGTTTCCATGCAAACTCTCCGGTTTTGCGGCATGTCATAATGGAACATAATGATTACCTTGCCACATGGAAGGATCATTCTCAGGAAGCTCCTAATTGGGAGGAACTTATAGGAGAAAGCAATTACATAAGGGCCGTTCAATCGCTGCAGGATCCTAAGTATCCTTATTGTAAGTCATCAGAATATGAGGGGATTTTGGTTGGAATAATTGAACAAAATAAACTGATAGCATATGACGAATAAAAATTACTGCAGGAAAATATAGTGATTTAAGCATCCGAGAGGGTGCTTTTTCTTTGTATGACGGGCACGCCAATGTTCTGTGGCAAAAGTCCACTTAGACGTTGTTACCAACGAATTTTACGTCGAACTGCTGTACGCCGAATGGTATGTGCTGATTGTGCGAGAAGGGAGATTGTTATAATTGTAAGATTAAAAAAGAGATATACAAGGTTTGATATAAGGATTATATATGGGGGGAGATATGACATTAAATTAGGTATTAAGTAATTGTTTTTGTTTTTGTATTTTTTTCAGAATTACTGGGATTAAAAAGAAAAATAATTACTTGTTGAAAGAAATACTTGGAAAGTAAGTACTAGAAAGTTTATTAAGGTTGATCAATTAATAGACTGCTATATATTTCACATTAAAATGGTGTAAAAATTACGAGGAAACTCTTAAAAATTACGATGCATGTAATACAAGAAATAATAATGGTATGGTAAACAAAAAATATACTAACATGAATACATTATTTTGCTTTGAGTACAAAATAATTATGGAGAAACGAATATGAAAAGTGTAATATGTAGAAATTGCGGATTGCCGGAAGGAAAAATACCGAGTTATGGACATATTAAGCTTAATAATAATGAGAAATGCCATTTTTGTAAATTATTTGAGACACAAAAGGATAAATATGGCAGACTTTATAATTCCAATCGAGAGGATGAATTATATTCCCTTATTAAAAATGTAAAGAGAATAGGAGAATATGATGTTATTGTTATGTATACAGGTGGAAAAGATAGTACATACACACTTTACAAATTGGTTATGGAGTATAACTTAAAGGTTTTGGCAATTACATGGGATAATGGATTTTTTGATGAAGATGTAATAAGTAACATTAAACGTGTAGTTACAAAACTAAATGTAGACCATATTTTTATACATATGGAAGAAAGCGTATTAAAAGACATTTACAGAAATCGTATTCTTAATTTTGGAAGAATATGTTCATGCGGTCCGCTTTCTATATTGTTTATATCACCATATATTGAAAAATATCAGCCTAGCTTTATTTTCTATTCAAGCTCTTTTGGACAACTTGTTGCACAGAATGAATGCGTTTTAGATGAAAACGATGATTTAGAGTTGGAAGCACGGAAATTTAAGATGCTTATGTTAAAATCAGGCAAAGTTTCATTAAATAGAATTGCATCACAATCATATTATTCAGTTTTGCATGATATATTATCGGGTGAATTTTGTTCTGAAACGATAAAAGTCTTAAAAGATAATTTGCGTTCTTTATCGAGCTTACGAAAAAGAAATAATAGTTTTTATATATATCCATCTTATTATATGAATTGGGATAAACAGATAATAATTAGCAATATAACAAAACTAGGATGGAAACTACCGAAAGCAGTCGAAAATACAGTTCACACTAGTTGTAAAATGGAGCAAGTAAAAAGTTATTTGGCATACAAACAGGGAATTATTAATTTTGATATATTGGAAATGTGTGCAGAAAATAGATATGAGAAAAAGGAAAAAAATGCGAGTCAGGAATTAATAGATATGGGATATTGCAATGTTATGCCAGGGCAATATCCAGAGTTGCTCGAATGGTTAGGATTAAGCGAGGATGATGTTAATCCTGCATTGGGTAACGCAGATCAAAAAGAATATATTATTAATACAGAAACGTATCAAAAGCTGGGATTACAAGAATCAAAAGATGAATTGTTACAGCAGTTAATGTATGTTCATAAGAAAGGAATTCTTATATAAATTACTACGGATTATGGAGGATAAAGATGGAGAAAATTAAGCAATTTAAAGCAAATTGTGACAAATTCATAGTAGAGCTCCATAGAATTGTTGATATAACTAAGTTTAATACAGAAAAATGGAATGTATTATCTTTTAATGTGGAGTACGGTGTCATTACAATAAATGTGGATGGAGTTAAGTGCAATATTTTTGGTGAAGGCAACATAATTTTTAAAGGAGCAAAGGATAAAGAAGAGGTTAGCGCGATATTAGAAAAAATCATGCTGGAGATATAATAAGCTTAATTTACGAAAGGGGTGAATGGATGCATTTCATAGGATGCATCAGGTAAAAATGGCAAACAGTAAAAAAGAATTGACAGGGTGGATTGTTACATGTACGGAGAATAGCATGTTATTGAAAACATTTGCGGGAGAAGTAAGACTTCAATTGCAGTCGTCAAAAGGAATAACACAAAATCAGGTAAAGTTAAATTCGTTTGTGAAAGTTATAGTATTACAAAAAGAAAATATTTTCGAGATTGAAAAAATTGAAGTAATAAGTGAATCCAGAGATGAATTTCCTTTGGAACCAGATATTGACTATAGTAAAAACTTAAAAGTCAGACACTTATGGATGCGAAATGAAAAGATGAGAGCTTTGATTATGATACGTAATCAAGTGCTTAAATATGTGTCTGAGTTTTTAGATAGCAATGGCTTTATACAAGTACAAACGCCGGTCATAACAGGAACAGAATGTGTTTGTAGTGGTTCAGTGTTTGGAATGGAATATTACGGCAGAACAGGAGTTTTAAATCAAAGTCCTTGGATGTATGTTGATTGTATTGTAAATTCTGGAGTAGAAAAGGTGTATGCAGTTATGCCATCTTTCCGGCGTGAAGAAAAGCAAACAGCATATCATTTGTCAGAATTATGGCATATTCAATGCGATCAGGCCCTAATAACAAACGAAGAGGCGATGCAACTAGAGGAAAAAATGATATGTTATGTTATATCTCATTTATTAGAGAAGATGGAAAGCGAACTTAACATACTGGGAAGTAATATCAATGCATTAAGGCAGATTGCAGCACCTTTTGAAAGAGTGGACTACGATTCCGCTATTAAAATTTTAAAAAACAGCCAAATAGAAATAGAGTGGGGTAAGGATTTAGATAAAGAAGAACAGACCATTTTATCCACAAAAATAGGAAAACCATTTTTTCTGTATAATCCACCATTTAAAACAACAAATTTCTTTTTTAGAAGGGATGAGAACAGACCAGAAATTGCGTTTACACATGATTTATATATGCCCGGAGTAGGAGAAGTGATTGGCGGTGGGGAACGCATAAGTGATATAGATCAATTGAAAAAGAATATGTTAGAGTTTGGCAGCATGTTTGATGAATATGAATGGTATTTGGAAGGGAAAAAATATGGAGCAATACCACATTCAGGATTTAATATAGGTTTCGATCGATTAATAATGTGGATTATAGGTGCAGACGATATTCGTGAAGCCGTCCTATTCCCTCGCATTCCTGATTGTGATATTAAGCCATAAGCGAAAGATAAAGTATGACAAATAATGAATTAAGAAATAAAGCAAAATATATCCGCATACAGTGCATTGATATCATTACTAAAATAAGATCAGGTCATCCCGGAGCATCGTTATCATTAGTGGATGTCTTGGTAGTCCTATACTATAATCATATGCAAATTGACGTCAAAAATCCGAACTGGACTGATAGGGATCGCTTTGTTCTATCAAAGGGACATGGATGTATACCTTTATACGTCATGTTGGCAGATATGGGTTTTTTTGACAAAAAAGAATTATTTACAATACGTGAAATAAATTCTATTCTTCAAGGTCATCCTGATAGGAATAAGACACCTGGCGTGGATGCTAGTACAGGGTCTTTAGGCATGGGAATCTCAATAGCTGTCGGAATGGCCTTACAGGCAAGAATGGAAAAAAAGGACTACTATATTTATGCTTTATTAGGTGATGGAGAACTTAATGAAGGACAAGTGTGGGAGGCGGCAATGGCTGCGGCACATTATCATTTGGATCATCTGATTTGTGTAATTGATAATAATGGGAGTCAAGTAGATGGGATCAATTCGGAAGTAATGAACACCGAACCAATAGCGCAAAAATGGAGAGCATTTAATTGGGATGTATGCGAAATAAATGGACACGATTACTTTGAAATTAACGAAACATTTAATCGGATAAAAAATGTAAATAATGCTAAACCTCATATGATAATTGCACATACAATCAAAGGAAAGGGTGTTAAAAGTATTGAAGGTGGATTAGAGATTTACGGAGAGAAATTTACAGAAGAAATGGGAAGAAAGTTTAGGAATGAAGTTATTCAAGGAGATTAAAATTAGGAATTTATGCAAAATACAATAGTAGAAGAAATCATTAAGTTAGCTGAACAATATCCGGAAATTAGCATGTTAACCGCAGATTTGGGTACAAATATTGGTATCAGAGCATTTGAGCAAAGATTTCCTCAAAGATATTTCAATATGGGTATTGCCGAACAAAATCTTATGTCTGTGGCTGCTGGCATGGCATTATCAGGCGGAATTCCATTTGTAGCTACATTTGCTTGTTATGCAAGCATGAGGGCATGTGAGCAGGTGAGAACTTCTATTGCTTATCAAAATGTGAAAGTTCGTATTATAGCTTCACATTCAGGTCTCAGCGTAGGAGAAAATGGCGCATCACATCAATGTTTGGAAGATATATCTATTATGCGAGCAATTCCTAATATGGTAATTTTATCACCAGCAGGCATCGATGAAGTTAAAGAAATGATTACACAAACTATGTACATTAATGGACCAATATACATAAGACTGCCAAGAGTACATGAAAGCTTTTCCGTAAACTCAAAAAAAGAGATAGCAATAGGAAAAGCAATTATAGTTAAAGAGGGAAGAGATATAACATTAGTTTCTACAGGATATATGCTTAGCAGAGCCTTAAATGCTGCAAAGATACTAGAAAATGAAGGCGTTAGTGTGCAAGTGATGCATATAGGAACAATAAAACCCTTTGATAAAACAGCCATTAAAATGGCGGCAATTGCAACAAGAATCATGATTACAATAGAGGATCATTCTATTATAGGTGGTCTTTTTAGTGCAGTAGCCGAGGTTATAGCGGAAAATGCTATTAATTGTATTGTAAAGCCGATTGGGGTCAATGATGTATTTGCAGAATCCGGAAATTATTTACAGTTAATAGAAAAGTATGAAATAGGTGCAAAAAGCATAGCAAAAAAGGCAATTGAATTAATTGGAGGTGCTAGAATTGAAAACTAATATAATTTCCCCTTATGATGGAAAAGTGATTGGTGAGGTAAAAGAATTTACAAATGATGAAGTTGAAGAAGCAATTAATAATGCACAATACGAGTTCAATGACGGAGAATGGTCTCGTTATTCTTCTGATGAAAGAGCGCAGATTTTATTTTCTATAGCCAATTCAATTGAAAAGAATAGTCTCGAATTAGCAACAATAGAAAGTAATAACAATGGTAAGGTAATTAAAGAAACAATCGGAGAAATGAAATCTATTGTTGATACTTTCCGATACTACGGCGGAATGTCAAATAAGATAAGTGGGGAAACATTACCATTAGATAATAAGAAGTTTATTTATACACAAAGAAAGCCTTTAGGTGTAATTGCTATGATTACTCCCTGGAATTCACCTTTGCTAATGATGGCATGGAAAATTGCCCCTGCATTAGCTGCTGGTAATACCGTAGTGCTTAAGCCTTCAGAATACACACCGCTTTCGTCTATAAAATTACAACAACTTTGCTTGGAATCAGGATTACCTAATGGAGTTTTAAATATAGTCACTGGTCAAGGCAATACAGTCGGGAATTATTTGGTTAGTAGTGATAAAATTGCAAAGGTATCTTTTACTGGTTCTATTATAGTTGGGAAAAAAATAGCTAGTATTTGTGGTAATAATTTAAAACCAATTAGCATGGAATTAGGAGGAAAGGCGCCTAATATTATATTTGAAGATTGTAATTTGGATAATGCTGTTCGAGCCGCTGTAAAGGCAGCCTTTGGTGGACAGGGACACTCATGTTCTGCAGGATCTAGAATTTTTGTACAAAAGTCTATTGAGAATGAATTTATTGAAAAATTTATAAAATTGACAAAGAAGATAAAGATAGGCGATCCATTAAATATGGAAACAGAATATGGACCTATTAGTAATACTATGCAATTAGAGAAAGTTGTTAAATTGGTAGAAGTTGGATTAAAGGAAGGCGCCACTCTGGCATACGGGGGAAAAAGAATTGAGGATCCAGCATATAGAAACGGTCTTTTCTTTTATCCAACAATATTCACAAATGTGGATTCCAATATGACAATCGCGCAAGAAGAAATCTTTGGACCAGTAGTGTCAATATTAGCATTTGATGATGAGTCACAATTGATTAAAGATGCTAATTCTGTAAAGTACGGACTTAGTGGCGCTATATGGACAAAGGATATTAATAGAGCATTAAGATTAAATGAAAAGTTGGAGATGGGGACTCTGTGGATAAATTGCTATAAGCAAATTTCTTGTAAAGCCCCCTATGGAGGAATGAAATCTAGTGGATATGGTAGAGAAAATGGGAAAATGGCAGTAGATGAGTTTTGCCAAACTAAAACTGTTGTTATTGATTACAGTGACCAGGTATCTATATGGTATGAAGGAGAGAAGGAGGAATAGTTGTTGAAAACGGTCGGTTTACTTTATTCAGATTATGTTTTGGTTGAATATATAAATAGTTTGCTAAAAAAAGAATTTAAGAGTGTTCGCTTTTTAAATTTGGTAGATGACTATCTCTTGCAAATTATAGGAGATAAGAAAGCAGTATACCGAAGGGTTTTACAATATTGCAAAAATATGGAGGAAGCAAAAGTAGACTTGATAATAAATACATGTACTTCTCTTTCTCCTTATGTACCCCAATTAAGAGAAAAAACAAACATCAAAATTGTTTCCCTGGAAGATTTACTGATTGAATGTATTCAAACTTATAAGAAAATTGGCGTTATAGCAACTATCGAAACTGCTTTAAATAGCGTCAAAACAGTTGTTTTGGCCGGAGATAAAGAATTTGTAGGTGAAATATGTCAGGGTGCATTCCAAATGCTAAAAGATAAAAAGGAAACCGAACATGATAAAGTTATTATATCTAAAATCCATCAATTAGAAAACGAGGTAGACGCAATTATCCTTGCTCAAGCATCAATGAATCGAGTAATTTCGGAATATTCAAACAAGTATTCGGTTCCGGTATTTGGTCTGGTAAGTTGTTTAATTGATAAATTGAAAGAATGGGAAAAAAATGATTGATGCATATGAGATAAGAGAAAATTTTTCAATTTTAAGTGAATTAGATGAAAGTGGCAAACCTTATATTTATTTAGATAATGCTGCAACATCATTAACTCCTAATGTAGTAGTAGATAGAATAGCGGATTATTATAAGCATTTGAACGCTAATATACATAGGAGTTTTTACAAACGTGCAATTCAAACAGAAAAGGAAGTCGAATTGGCCAGTATTAAAATTGCCAATCTAATTAACGCAGATCCAAGCGAGATTATATATACTAAAAATGCAAGCACAGCTTCTAATATGCTTGTTCAATTATTAGTGCAAAATGATATTGTTAAGTCAGGCGATACAGTTATTGTATCGTTAGAAGAACATCATTCAAATTTCTTACCTTGGTTATATTTGCAAGAGAAAGGGATAAACGTTAAAACAGTTTCTTTAAATGAAGAGTATCAAATTGACTTAGATCAGTTAGAAAGTATATTAAAAGAAAATAAAACTAAATTCGTTGTGACCGGATACGTTTCAAATGTAACAGGCGCCATTCATTCAGTTACAGATATTATTAGACTAGCACATAGTTTTGAGGCAAAGTGCATAATTGATGTAACACAAGCGATACCACATTTCAAAATAGATGTAAAAAATCTTGATGTCGATTATATATTTTTTTCGGGACATAAGATTTTAGGGCCTACTGGAATTGGTGTTTTATTTGGAAAAAAAGAATATTTGGCTAAGATTAAACCATATATGTTTGGTGGCGGAATGGTAAAGAATGTAAAGCATAATCAAGTAGAAATGGCAGATATACCACATAAATTTGAAGTTGGCACACCAGACATAGCTAACGTTTTAGGATTAGGTGCAGCTGCAGAATTTATTCAGAAAATTGGTTACGAGAATATTTATGAATATGAAGAAGGACTTAAGTCATATTTGCATGATAAAATCAAAAAAGTTTCTCATATTCGAACATATGGGCCAAGGCAGTTAATAAATAAAATAGATAGCTTATCTTTTTCGTGTGATGTGATATCAAATGAAGAAATCTGTTTTATACTTGACAAATATTATAATATAGCAATACGAAGCGGAAAACTATGCGCACAGCCTTTGGTGGATCAATTGAATCCGGAAGGAGTTTGCAGAATAAGTTGTTATTTTTATAATACTTGCGATGAAATAAATACACTGTGTAGTGCATTAGATAAAATAATAAAAAGTTATTTATAGGGAGGAAGAAATAATGGAAAATCATAAACTCTGGAAATCAATTGCTGCAAAATGGAAACATCATTGTCCACCTGGAATACCTTCGGAAGACGATCAAAAACTTTATGAAGAACTTATGTTAGAAGGTTTAGAAGGTAAAGAAAAGAAAAAAGTTTTAGTATTAGGTGCAACTCCAGAAATACGAAATATCATTGCAAAGCATGATGATATCGATGTAACTATTATAGATCAAAACATGGAAATGATTTTGGCTATGACAGAGTTAATGACAAAAGAAAATAAGAACGAAAAATGGATACAGGGTAATTGGTTAACTGTAGATTATTTCAACCATTACTTTGATGTAGTTATGGGAGATTTAGTTATATGCAATATTCTGAAGGATAATCAAGAACAATTTATTAGTCAGATAAAGAGATTTTTGAAACCTGGAGGTTATTGGATATCTCGCATATATTCTATATGTAATTATACGGAATTTAAGAGTGTAAATCAATTACTTAAAGAATATGATCAAAAGGATAAAATCGGAGATTTTGAAATTAGCGAATTTTTGAGACAGGCAGGTATTACGTATTGGAATGATAAAACCCAGCATATTGAGTTGAAATATTTAGGGGAAGAACTTAAGAGTATAATGGAAAATCAGGAAAAATGGAATGAACTGTCATCAAAACAGAAAAAAATTGTACAGGAAGTATACGACTTGTTTGCACCATTTAATATTAACTTTTTTATCACTTACGAAAAGGAAACGGATAAAATTTTGGGAAAAAGCTTTATAATAGAGAAAAAAATTATGAATGAATGGGCAACACAATTTAAAGAAAAGGGTTATTTTATGTATAAATTAAAAAGTCTATAGAATGGAGCACTCCTGTAATTCAGAAATAATGCCAATTGAATAAAAAGAAACCTCGGATGTATGATTAGAGTGTTCAACTTGGCGGTTGAAAACAAACACTTCAATCAACGGAGGTTTCTATCATGAATTTAACACAGAATGATAGGCTAAAGCAAGTAACATCTGATACTTTAATTGTGGGAGTTGATGTCGGATCACAGACACATTTCTGCAGGGCGTTCGATTGGCGGGGATTTGAACTCTCCCGCAGGGTATTCAAGTTCAGTAACACAGGTATGGGATTCCTTACATTCCTTCGATGGACAGAGGAACTCATGAATAAGACCGGAATGAAAAAGGTGATTGTAGGCTGCGAGCCTACCGGCTGCTACTGGCTTACTTTCCAGAAGTTCCTGCAGGAGCATGATGTAGAGCTTGTGACGGTAAATCCATTCACGGTCAACAGGAGCATGGAGCTGGATGATAACAGCCCGGAAAAGAGTGACCTGAAAGACCCCAAGACAATAGCACAGCTTGTGAAAGATGGGAGATATTCAATATCGTATCTGCCAAGCGGTGTATATGCCGAGGTCAGAGAGGCTTTCGTATGCAGGGACCAGATCATGAAACAGCATGTGCGTCTGTCAAACCAGATACAGGGATGGCTGCAGAAGTTCTTTCCGGAGTATTTTGAGTGTTATGCTGACTGGGATTCAGCGAGCGGACTGATGCTGTTAAAAGAAGCACCGCGGCCACAGGACATCCTGCAACTAGGGGAAGGGATCAATCAGATATGGCGTGATGCAAAAGTACGTGCGGCAGGGATAAAGAGGGCGCAGACCCTGATAGAAGCCGCACAGAACAGTGTGGGATTGGAAGGCGGTGAAGCAGCAAGGCTTGAGATATGGGTATTGGTAAATGACTATATACTCAAGGCAGAACAGTTAAAAAGACTTGATGCATATCTGGAAGAAAAAGTAAAGGAAGTACCAAATGTGGAGAAACTGCTCGCCATAAAAGGAGTAGGGCTGAGCACCGTGATAGGCTTTGCTGCGTAGGTAGGTGATATCGGACGTTTCACCGACCCGAAGCAGATACAGAAACTCGCCGGACTGGAGATAGTGAAGAAGAGTTCCGGCAAGAAGAAAGGACAGCCGCGGATCAGCAAGAGGAGCAGACGAAAACTGCGCAGGACGATGTATGAGTCGGCAAGGGCACTGATCAACTGGAACCCGGCATTTCAGGATGTGTTCCTTTATTACCGGAACAGGGAGAGGAACCCACTGGGAGGAATGCAGGCAAAGATAGCCGTTGCATGTAAAGCGATTCGGGTGTTCTATGTAGTATTACAGACAGGCTGTGAGTTTGATGAAGAAAAGTTCCGAAGGGACATCATCAGAGCGGAAGCAGTCTGATCAAAAGCACATACTGTAACAGAAAACGTCCGCCAGGAATTCAATTGGTGCTGGATTACAGGAGTGCTCTCTAGGCAGTGACAAAGCAGAGCGAAGCCGCTAAGACATTTTTAATAGGGCATGACCCTGGAATGGAGCAGAGGCGGCACCCCACTATGGGCAGGCTGGACGAAGGAATTTAGGACGCACTGGAAAACAGATGGATGATCCTGTTAGACATGAGAGGTTAGCAGCCATAGGGAAGAATGGGACACAGATTCGCCTTCATAAAGAGGATGACGTTTTATTTCGTGAACCTTTCTGACTGGAAAACGATGTGCATTGAACCAGAAATGACACAGTTTTCGCTCATTATCAAATGCTTTGGAATTGCTGTAACTATATAAATAATTGTACAAATGGCTAAAATAAAGGCTTTTCTGTGCAAAATATATAAGAAAGTATAGAGAGAATATACATATGGAAGATTTTTTATTTACATATATAGATAACTGGGCAGAAAAAGAACCAGATAGAATAGCTTTACTTGAAACAGATGGCACATCCAAAACATATTATCAAATAAAAGCTTTTTCAGAGGTGGTTATGGACAGTTTACTTAAATGGAAAATAGGCCCAGAAGAAAAAGTATTAGTGTTATGTAAAAAAAGCTTCTATTCTATTGTAGCCATGATTGGGATTATGCGGGGAGGAAGTTGTTTTATTCCTTACAATTTGAATAAAATCAATTCCGATTTTTTACCTTTTTTGAAAAAAAATAAATTTACCCATATTATTATTGATATATATGCGCTGGAGATTTTGTATAAGAATAAATGGTTTGATGAGAATATAAATTACTTTTTTATATGCGATACCCCTGAAAAACATTTACTCAAATATGATATCTCGTCTTTAAACTTAAAATGGATTGAACTGTGCGAAAGAAAAAGTGAAAAAGGAAGTAATCATAGTGTGAACTTATCCACAGATATGCTTGCGTATATTATTTATACATCCGGAAGTACAGATAATCCAAAAGGAGTAATGATTTCTCATGATAGCATTACCCCTGTAATTAAATATAGAGCTGAAAGTTTGGAATGGAATAGCGATTCAATTATTTTAAGTATTGCTCCACAAAATTTTGATATGTTTATCATAGAATTGTTTTGTACTTTTAAAGTTGGCGGGAAAATCCTTTTATTGGACAGATGGAGAATAATTGATGAATTAATGCTTTTAGTAAATAAATATTTTATAACAAATTTTATAACCGTGCCGACATTATTTTCACTAATTATTAAAAGAAAAGACAAATTATCAAAATATGATCTTTCTAGTTTAAAGGGTATTGGATTTGGCGGTGGAAAATGCCCAGTTAGCTTGCTAAAAGAATTGGATAATTTTTTCAAGAATAAAGTTCGATTCTATCATGGATATGGCTTAACAGAAACAGCATGTCATGCTTTGTATTATACTATTGAGGATGTACAGAAAATTCAAACTGCTTTGCTACCTTTGGGTCAAGCGATACCAGGAACAGAGAGCTATGTTCTTAACGAGCAAGGAAAAGAAGTTAATGAGGGAGAAATCGGCGAACTCGTTATTGCCGGTTATAACATCATGGAGGGCTATTATTTAAATAATGCTGAAACTTGCAAAAGAATAAAGTTCATAAAAGATACGTTAGGAAATGAAGTTAAAGCTTTATATACGGGAGATCTTGTACAAAAGAAAGATCAGCAGATATTTTTTGTCTGTCGAAAAGATGATCAAATAAAATCGGCAGGACATAGGGTAGAATTAGACGAAATTGAAATTCGAATACAGACAATTGAAAACATATTGGAATGTTGTGTAATAGCTGTTCCTGATCCAGAGTACGAAAATAAAATTTGGTGTTTTGTAGTATTAAAGGATAATACTATGTCTATCCAAGACTTAAGAAAAGAAATCAATAATTGTCTTGAAATATATATGCGTCCACACAAGTTTTTTATAGTGGACAAACTTCCAAGAAATTTAAACAATAAAATTGATAGACAAAAATTGCTCAAAGAATATTATGAAAATGGAGAGAAAAATGAGAACAAGAGAACTTAACTGTACTACTGGAGATATTCAGATTTATGATAATCCGGCAAATGATGTAAAACATGTACTAGTAATTTGTCATGGCATTACATACTCTTACGAAGCCGTATATGCATACAAGATAGATGGCAAAAGCATTGTAGATATGTTAAATGTTCTTGGAATATCAGTTATCGGTTTTGATTTTGCGGGATTCGGAAAAAGTATGTTAACAAAGGGAATGATGATAAATTCTGAGGTTGCAGTCCTAAATTTGCAAGAAGTAATTTCATTTGTAAAAGAACACTATGATGGTGCTGCAATAACAATTATGGGATGGTCCTGGGGTGCACAGATTGTGGGAAAATACGCTACAAGATATCCAAGGAGTGTTGATAAAATTATTTTGTATGGTTTGCCATGTCATATTAATAAAAATAAACTGCTTAAAGTCAATGGTGATATCAGAGAAAATACAATGGAGCATGCAAAATCTGATTTTAGTTGTAATGAAACAATTGTTTCAACAGATGTAGTAAATGATTTTGCAGAGAATGCAATTCGCATAAACCCTTATAGTTATAATTCACCTATTTACGAGTTGTCAACTGTTGATTATCTGGTTGAACCAGCAAAAATAGTTGATCCTGTTTTGGTTATTCATGGAAACGAAGATGAAAGGATTGATATTATTGACGAAACAAAGTTTTTCATGGAAATAAAATCAAAACACAAGACACATGTATCATATCAAGGAGGTCATAGCCTCCATTTAGAAAAATATCGTGATAAATTCTGCGCTATTTTAGCAATGTTTATTAAAGAATAGAGGGCAAAAATATGGAATGGTGGGAAGAATATTTTGGTGAGGCATTTTGCTTAACTGCTATTGCTATGAATCTACACGCAAAAAGAGAAATAGATTTTATTTTAAACAAAGTTGAAATTCCTGATGATGCAAGAATATTAGACATGTGTTGTGGCTATGGTCGACATTCACTGGAGTTGGCAAAAAGAGGCTATTCTGTGCTAGGAGTTGACTATTCCGAAACATTAATAAATAAGGCGCAAAGTGCGAATGTCTTCGAGGATAAATTGCAATTTATAAAGGGTGATATTCGTAATTATATAGCAACAGAAAAATATGATTTAGTACTGAATTTGTTTGTTTCAATAGGTTACTTCTCATCAGAAACAGAAAACATTAAATCAGTTGAGACCTTATGTAATGCGGTAAAAAAAGGTGGATATTTGGTTCTGGAAATTAATAATTCAGAGAATATCCAGGAAGGTGAAGAAATAACAAAAGCTAGACATGGCACCATAATTAAAACAGAACGTTGGTATGATGCAGATTCAAAAATTTTGCATAGTAAAAGAAAAGTAAATACACAAGATAACCAAAAAGAGTATGATATGAATATTCGTATTTATACAATATATGAAATAATGGAAATGTGCGAAAAATATAATGTTAGATATGTACAACATTATAACGGATATACAGATAGTGAATTAGCAGAAAAATCTACTAAATTGGTCGTCATTTTAAAAAAGGATTAAATAATGGAAAATGTATATAAGCTGATTTGTGTTCCTTTTGCGGGCGGATCGTCAAAAAGTTATTTAAAATGGAGAAGCGTAATTGATCCTAGAATTGAATTAATTTTTTATGAAATGGCGGGACGAGGAACAAGGCAAAATGAGAAAAACATGCATACAATGGAGGAACTAATACACGATCTTGTATATTTTATAGAAAATACAGCAGACAATGAACATCGCATTTCAATTTTTGGGCATAGTATGGGTGCTTATGTATTTTATGAGGCTTATGAATCCTTAAGCAAAGATGTTAAAACAAAAATAGATTATATTTTTTTGTCAGGAGCCGTTTCATTAAAATACATTATTGCGAGCCCGGTTTGGAATCAGATACTGTTACCAAAAGATGAATTTTTAAATGTTGTGGAAATGCATGGATGGGTTCAAAAGGAAATTTTGAGGCGCGATAGTGTAAGAGATTATATATATAGGGTTATGAAACATGATTTTTCGCTAATGAATAATTACATATGGACAATGAAGAAAATAAATATGTATTCACAGGTTTATATTTTATATGGCCAAGAGGATATATATCAGGTAGAACAATACTATTCTTGGAAGGAAAATATAGAGGCACCATTATATTATTGGGGATTTAAGGGTAATCATTTTTTTATTTTGGATCAGTATCAGGAAGTAGTTGAAACAATTAACCGAATATTATTGTGAAGAAAGCAACAAGATAATGAAAAACGAAGAAAAAAAAATCGGAAACGATTGTGTTTATTTATGCTTAGAACAATATTTTCAGGAAATAAATAGTGCTTTTCCTTTATACTCAGCTTTTATAATTGGAGGAGGACTAGATATTGAAGTAGGCGGCGTGGAAAATTCTTTTATTGGATGTAAAAAAAAATTATGTGATATATACATAGATGGACTAAATAAGCTGGGGATTAAAGTTATTAAAAAGGTTTTTCCCGTTTCGGAAAACGTAAATGTGCTAAAAAAAGAGTTACAGCAAGGAAAATACGTTATTTTACAACTAGCTTCTAAAGAAATAGAATATCATTCTATTTTCGCGGAAAATCGAAATGTAGGACATTTTGTAAATATAACTAGAATCAGAGGTTCGGAAATATTTATAAGAGACAATTATATTCCGACAAGAGAAATATCTACATTTGAGGGGTGGTATAGTATAGAAAAATGTAATACAGCTTGGCAGAAATGCGGCTGCATTTGTTTTATATTAGAAAAACAAAATTTACCTGAATTTAACAATATAATTTGTGAATACAATAAAAAATATTTTGGAAGTGTCATAAAACAATATTGTGAAAAATTGGAAGATATAAAAAAATTTTTTTTGTTAGAAATACAAGGATTAACAAAAATAAGTAAAGTGGAAATAAATAAGAAAATATATAATTTGATATATGACATAAAATTATTTGGATTTTTATTTAGCAAAAAGTACTTACATGCATATATGACAAAATTTGATATCATGGACTTTTTCTGGTTAGATGAATACTCAAAGGTCGTCAAGGAATGGAATGGGTTAATATTATTAATTTTAAAGCTAGAATTCTTCATAAATGAAGAAAAAATTGCGTCTTTAAATAATAAAATTGAAAAAATAATACAATATGAAATCTTGGTTTTACAGCATA
>NZ_JAYMNS010000018.1:0-96804 GCF_036941035.1 Candidatus Merdisoma sp. JLR.KK006
AAACTCTCATGTTTAAGTGTTTAATCTCGTTCAGAACAACTACTAGCTATTCTTCCCGTTCTTACTGTTTTTAGGTCGCTTATCTCTAAGCTTGTTCTTGAATGATAATTGTTCGGCTTCTTTTACAAAACCAAACCATTATCCTTGATTCTCTTTTAGAATTTTCAAGGTTTTTACACTGTTTAGTTATCAAGGTTCGCTTGTGTTGCGTTCAACACGCAACTTTGACATCTTACCACGTATTTTTTGCTTTGTCAATACCTAATTTGATATTTTTTTAAAACTTTTTTTACTTACGCAGTGGAATTATATTATATCATTTTACCCACATCCTGTCAATGACTGGAAGGGGCAAAAAAAATATCTTTTGAAAAGAAACGGAGAAAGAGGGATTTGAACCCTCGCGCCGTTATTCACGACCTACACCCTTAGCAGGGGCGCCTCTTCAGCCTCTTGAGTATTTCTCCTGAAGTTCTATCTTTCAAACGATATTCTTTTCTGCGCTATCTGTGACGCAGAAATAATTATACTCGACCTTTATTCGTTTGTCAACAGGTTTTTTTCCTTTTTTCGATTTTCCCGTAGACGCTGAAAAAATGCGGTCAGCATTTCGCTGCATTCCTCCTCTAAAATTCCTCGTTCCACTTCTACCTGATGATTAAACTGAGGGTGCTCTAAAAGATTTAAAACCGACCCTGCACACCCTGCTTTCGGGTTCATTGCTCCAATTACAACTCGTCCCACACGAGCTTGTACAATCGCTCCGGCACACATTTGACAGGGTTCCAGAGTGACATACATAGTACAGTCTTCCAGTCTCCAGTCCCCTGTCTTTTTACTTGCCTTACGAATCGCATTCAGTTCTGCATGAGAAAGTGTATTCTTATCTGTATTCCGCCTATTATATCCTCGAGCGACAATCTGCCCTTCCCTCACAATGACGCAGCCAATAGGAACTTCATTAAGCAGTTCTGCTTTTCTGGCCTGCCGCAGGGCCTCTTTCATATATCTTTCGTCCACTGTCATAGTATTTTTCTCTATCCCTTTCTATAGGAAGTGATTCACTCCCCCAACGTCCGGCACCAGTATCCGAAGCTTCTCTTTCTAGCACCCGGTTCTTTCAGCATTCGAAACTCCTGAAATCCAAACATAGATGCCATCATTTGCTCCTGATCACTGTAAACTCCCGGAACGCCTATGTAATAAGTGATGTTCTCCTCCGTCTGCCGCCTTAAAAGCAAAAGATGACGGTAGTGATAGATCCCATGAAGCAGAAAGCTGTTGTTGCCAAGCTCCCATTTATCTCGAGGTACTCTTGTAAGACTTTGGGGATCCAGCCGAATACTGGACATAACGGCTCCATCTCCATCCACATACTGCATAACCGGAAAATGCTTTGTCAGATATTCCCACTGTTCTTGTCTGGAATCAGGTTTCTTTTGGGATTCTTCTGATTCTGCTGTCTCTTGCATGGCATATTCCGCAATTACCTCTGCTGCCTGAAGGACTTCTTCCTTTTCTCTTTTTTCTTTCGGAGCTGCTCCCTCAGATTCTGCACCCACAGTCTGCCTGACCGACCTCCTCAGGGGCTCAAATCGCTCCACATCCACCGGAAAGTCATCCCATTGTGCCGCATAAATGTGGTTATCCCCTTCTATATAGATTCCCTGACTCTCTTCCAAACCAAAGCCGCTTTTCATCAAATCTTCAGACTCAGTAACCCCGCTCCACTCTAATGCACCATTTTTACTCTCCAGTTCTCCCAGAAGCTGGCCTGTAAGACGTTCTTTTTTTTGAGTGAACACATAAGCCTCGTAAGGCGCCTGTCCCCGTGTATAAAATCCACGCATATGAATCTGAATTTTACAAATGCCGTCTCTGGCATTCACCTTTACAAAACCTAAACTCTCTCTTTTTTCTCCCTGAACATACTCATAAATATAAGAAACAAATCGCTTATACTCAGACAAAGAAATTCCTCCTATTCCCGTTTCCTAGAATATTCTATGCCTGACTTGTCTCTCTCATGTCTAATCTTAAAAATCTTCCTGCATCCCCCATATAAAATTAGACAACTCTGCAAACTGGTCCAATGTCAGCGCTTCTCCTCGAATGCTTGATGAGAGCCCGATTTTTTCCAAAGCCTTTTCCGCTGCTTCCTTGGATACCTTAATATCCGAAGCATGGTTCAAACCATTTACAAGGGTTTTTCTACGTTGATTAAAAGAGGCCCGAATCAACTGAAACATAAAGTGTTCATTTTTCACTTGAACCGGCGGCTTCTCGTGTCGGGTAAGCTGTATCACTGCTGAGCCCACACGGGGCCTTGGCATGAAGCAGTTTGGAGGTACATTGGCAATCAGTTCCGGGTGCGCATAATACTGTACTGCCAGGGAAAGAGCCCCATAATCCTTAGAGCCCGGTCCTGTACGCATCCGTTCCGCCACTTCCTTCTGCACCATAACTGTAATACTCTGCACGGGCACATGGCTTTCAAAGATTCCCATAATAATGGGAGTTGTAATATAATATGGGAGGTTTGCCACTACTTTAATAGGGCGCCCTTCATTGTGCTCCTTGGCTAAACTGCAGAGATCCATTTTTAAAATGTCTTCATTGATAATTGTCACATTCTCATAGCCGCTTAAGGTATCATTTAATATGGGAATTAATGCTTTATCAATCTCAATTGCTGCCACCTTCCGGGCTGCCGCTGCCAGATATTGAGTCATGGTTCCAATTCCCGGGCCCACCTCTACAACAAAATCATCCTCTCCAATCTGAGCCGCACGAATAATCTTATCTAATACATGCGTATCAATAAGAAAATTCTGTCCGTATTTTTTTTGAAACACAAAACCATATTGATTCAAAACTGCAATTGTGTTTTGGGGATTTCCCAGGGTCGGTGCAGGTCTGTCCATAAAGAAGCTCTCCTTATCTTCCACAAGTATGATTGCTTTTTCCAAAATATAAGGCTCTGGCATTGGCAGCTGTCATCCGTATGACTTCTTCTGCCGCTACACCCTTTAACTGACCAATAGTTTCTGCCACATAGGGAAGATTTAAGGATGAATTTCTTTTTCCCCGATAGGGCTCCGGCGCCAAATAGGGACAATCCGTCTCCAGCAGGATTCGTTCAAGAGGCAGCATTTTCACAACCTCCTTCAGCTTTTTTGCATTTTTAAATGTAATCACACCGCCGATGCCGATGTAGTAGCCCATATTCAGATATTCTTTTGCAATCTCTGGCGTATAGGAAAAACAATGGATGACGCCCTTAAGTTCCGGCGTGTGGGCCTTTCGCACCGCTTCCAATGTGTCTGCTGCTGCTTCCCGACTGTGTACAATTATTGGAAGCTTCAGTTCCTTCGCCAGTTCCATCTGACGATGAAACCAATACTTTTGAAGCTCATGCTTCTCCTTATCCCAATAATAGTCCAGTCCTATCTCGCCCACTGCCACTGTCTTAGGATGGAGGCACTGCTCTCGCAGCCACCCCATGGCTTCCTCATTCAGTTCTCCAACTTCATCCGGATGGATCCCTACTGCTGCATAGATAAATGCATGTTGTTCTGCCAATTGAAGCGTACTTTTTACTGAAGCTAGGCTGGCACTTACATTCACAATCGTTTCTATGCCCTGTTCCTGACATTGTTTTAGAAGCGCCTCCCGGTCTGCATCAAAAGCTGTATCATCATAATGAGCGTGACTTTCAAATATCATATTTACACCATTTTTCCTCTTGACTTTAGCATGCCATATTTTCTATATCTTTTTTATTATAAAGGAGATCCCCCGAAAGATCTACCACATATTTTACATCCGCAAAGCCTACCACATCCCCCTGGCGAATACGTGCTTTTTCGTTTACTTCCAGGCGGCCGCCGTTTAGGAAGGTTCCATTGGTGGAATTAAGATCCATCAGATAATAGATTCCGTTTTCCTTTGAGATTTTTCCATGAATACGTGAAATCCCGCGGGCTTTTATCCAGCCATCCACTGCATCCTTTTTCTTTCCAATAAGAAAATTGTCCGCTGTTATCTCCATGCTGGAATAGGCCGAATTTTCACTGCGCAAGGTAAGTCCTGAAGCCTTCTTTAAAAATATGGTTTCTCCCCTGCCTGCCGATTGCGGCGTTTCTTTTTCTGTCTCTGTTTTGGTTTTTGTTTTTGTCTCAAAAGCTTCTGTTTCTTTTCTGCTTCCATTCTCTTCTTTCCATTTGGAAAGAACCTGTTCTAAGGATGCATTTTCTTCCCCTGCCATTCGGTAAAATTCATAGCCAAGAGCTACAGCATCTGCATCCTGTTTATCCAGGCGATCCAAAAGATATTCTGACAGTTTCAATAGTTCATTTTCGCCTGCTGCATCATAGAAAGGAAAAAAACAAAAAGAAAATTCCCATCGATCCGGATCCAGATAAATATAATCCGGATTCAGCAAAAGCTGTTCTGTGTCCAGAAGATGCTCTTCACAGCTTCTGGCCGTCAGCAAAAGCTGCTCTAAAAGCGCATGAAGCTCTGCCGCTTTTAGATGTCTCCGTTCCAATACCAAGCGCAGATTCTGCCGAGAGGTAATCTCATAGTAAAAGCCTGCCTCTTTATCAATCCTGCTTAATGCGCATTCCAAAAGGCCTGGAATCTTATTGCTTATCAGCATCCCTACTTGATAATGATCCCGAAATTCTTCCTGCTGCAATATTAAGTAATTGTGATCCAGCTCCCTTTTATATATGGTTCTCATACTTCTCCTCCTCTAGTTTTGTATCCCCTGCCAATATGCAAATATTCTTTCACCGCTCCTGGAACGCGGCTTAAAATTACTTTCCAATTCTCTTTAGTTCCCGAGCGCTTCTAAGCTTCATTGTTGGATTTAAACGCACTACCTGCTCTTCTTCTCTGACTGTAAGTCCTCCAAGAAGACTGGTACTTCCTGTATAACTCACTGTGACTGTCTGCTTTGTAACCTTTATGGATGTTTCCACCTCTCGTAGACACAGAAGCTTTCCTCTTGCCAGGCCATTTGCCTGTCCTTGTAGCCAAGTCTCCAATTCCTTTTCATTTTGATATTTTTCGGCTGCCCCTTTTCCTGCCAGTTCTGCCGCACAGGAAGATAATACGCTCCTGTCATGGAGATACAGGCAAAGGCACAGAAATGTAAAAATAATTAAAATCAAAAACGGGAGCAGCATAGATGCCTCTACCGTAAAGCTTCCCTTTCTCAGCCTTCCCTTCATAAGATCATCCTCCCTATAAATGCCAGCAGCAAAAAAGGTATTAACGGAACCCGAGCTGCCATTTTCACTCTGCCCGCCAAGACGCCAATGCTCAAAATGAGCCCACAGCAGAGCGCTCCCATAAACAGCAAACTCATATTCTCCCAAAATCCAAGATAAATTCCAGTAACACAAATCAAGAGTCCGTCTCCAAAGCCGATAGCTTCTTTGGTGAAAAAAGCTGCCGCCAGCAGCACAAGTCCAATCCCTGCGCCGCCTGCCGCTTCCATAAAACTCTGATATCCAAGCCAAAGATTCAATCCAATTCCGATTACCCCAAAGACTTCCAGACTGATAAGGCTGATCTCCCTTTTCCTCCAATCTACTGCACTGTTTATAGCCAGTAATAAAAGGATCAGCACCTTTACTATCTTTTCTTCCATATTTTCTCTATCCTCCACACATGGAGCAGGGCGGCAATCCCCCTGTCTCCGACAGCAAAACTGTCCGAATTCCCCGCACCAATCCTGAACAGTTTAAGGTCTCGTGATATCGGTTCCCATCACTAGTGACATAAACTATCTGACTTCCATTTTTCCAGCACCGTTCACAAGGGGCATATTTCCCGCCGCTTCCATTACGCAGGCTCTCAATCTGTGCAAAATTCGTCTGTTGAATAGAAAGCTTTAGATGCCTGCAGTTTAAACTTCGATGGTACACCGTCCCATAGTCTGTCACATAAACAATTTCTTCCCCCTCTTCCCCCAAAAATGCCTGCCTTTTTCCAAATCCAGTCCAGCCTCGGACCACTTTTGTCTGTGTGATACGGATGGGATGAAACCATGAAATCCCTGGCGGCATAAGCACCTGGTAGGATGCCTGTAATGTCAAAACCGAATCCGCTCCATTCCATCCGCTTCCCGCCATGGAGATTCCATTTACTCCCTGCTTTATGACCTCTGATCCTGTGCGCCCTTTTAGGTATTCTCTTACTTTTTGACTGCTCCTTATTCCTGCCAGCGCAGAGCTTTCCATTCCCTCCATCATGCCTGCGTCCTGAGACAGCTCTCTGCCTGCATCTGTAAGGGCACGTCCAATCTCTGTCTGTATTCTCAGCAGCACAACCAAATACAAAAGAGCCGTAAGCACAAAGAGGAACAAGGGGAATACAAGCGCCGCTTCCACCGTCATGCTCCCCTGTGGCTTTAAAGGGATGCGCCATGATATTCTTTTACAGAAAGAAATTTGATCTTGATATTTAGAACCCGTTGAACTACCGGAACAATCATTTGCAACTGCCTGGAGAGCTTTTCTTTTTTTGAGAGACTCTTTCCTGCAAAAGAACATCATGGTACACCCCTTTCTATACGCTGTCACAGCTGTTCAGCGCCTGCACAATCTTGTAAAGTTTACTGCCACTCATAACAAAATGTCCGTTCTGCCGTCCATTCCTTTCCATTGAAAATCACAGCCCGAACCTGAAATCCGTCTGTACACTGGTCTATATAAAACCCTCCACAGCCAGATATTCTTTTAATTACGCCTTCTATTACATCAAGGCTTCTCATAGTCTTTGTCTCTCGTCCCACAGCTGCCAGCAGTATACCGAGATAGTCCTCATAAGAAAGCCCTTTTGCGTCCTCCTCGTCCCCGAATCCGGAGGCTGAATTTTGGAGATTCAAAGCACCTTCGAGGGATGTGCGCCAAGTGCCATCTCCCTTCCAAAAAGCACACTTTTTTCCGCCCAGAAGTGTTCTGACATCTGCTATGCTTTCTGCAAAAGCCCAGGCCAGCAAAAGTGCCTGCTTTACTGCCTCCACCAATCCCGGAACCATAGTGACGCCTACCAGAGCAATGGCCAGTGCTTCACACTCTGCCTTTTTTGCAGTATCCGTCTGCAAATAGGCATAATTCATCCCTTCCCGAATCGCCAGAATCCGTCTGCACACAGTTTCCAGATTGGCAATGTCTGTGTCTTCTCCCCCTATCAGGTATTCTATCTGATAGTCCAGCCAAAGCCCTGTCTCTTCTCCTTCTGCCAGGAACTCAACTGCATTTGTTAAGTTCTCCAGCAGATATCCATGGAAAAACAGGTCATTTGCCGCATTTCCTTTATGAATCCCTCGGGACCCACTTCCTGTCAGGCAGTTCCGCCGTGAAGGTACTTTTTCTAAGTCCGCCCTTTTTCCGGATACACCTCCTGCATCTGGAAGAAGGAGATGCAAAAGGCTTCCCTCCTTTAGCGAACTTATGGAGGATACCGGATCTGGTGTGTATGCCTGTTCCTCATCTTCCCGACGCTGCCGCAGCTCTTCCAGATTTTTCTGCTCTCTTGCTTCTATCTCCTCATATTCTTCGCTTTGTTCCTGTGCCTGTTTTCCCAGCGCCTCACAGGAACGAAGCTGTTCCAAAAGAGCTGCGCCTGTCTTCTGTTTCATATAGGATACTGCCTGCTCATAGTATGCCATCCCTCTGTTATCAGAGGCTCTTGAAAAATTCCATGCTTCCAAGGCATTTACGCTGCCCCTGGGAAGGTTTTCTTTTAAAAATCCTCGAAGCCTCTGTTTTAAATTCTCCGTATCCTCCAGTCCGCTCCCATATCCCAGCTCCACATAGAGCAGGCCATATTGCTCAAAGAGCTCTCGATGATACTCAGATAGGATGGAATATTCCGCAAGCTCCAATGCCTCCTGCGTTTGGCTTCGCAGGAAGGCAAAACGCGCAGACGAAAGGCAGGCCTGAAAAAAGAACAGCAGAACCGCCAGCATCAGGCTGAGGAAAACGGTTACCTCTCCTTTTTTGCAAAACACTATTGAAGGCTTTCTGTGAGTTGAATCAAAAGTGTTTTTCCCTCTGCTGTCTCCTGTCATATTTAAATTGTACCGCTCTGACTTGTGATTTTATCAAAGATGGTATTAACTAAAGATGTGAGCTGGCTTTTAAAGATAATTACAAGGCCGATTAACACCACCAAAATCAGGATCATTTCCACTACACCGATTCCATCTTCCTCTTTCCAAAATTCATACCAAAAATTTCTCATTTTCATTTCCTTTCTATAATAGAGTTCCATCATATTCCTTCCGGTTCCTCTCTCCCGGAAGAATTGAAATATTACATCTGCATGGACATCCCTGCCGGTACGAGTATCAGAATCATTACCACCACCAGCATCAGAACCATGGGAAGGAGCATCCGTGTAGATGCTTCCTCTCCCACCCGTACTGCCAGTTCCCTCCGCTGTTCAAAGGCCTCCTGCGCTTCTCCTTTAAGAAGCTTTGTCAATCCATGATTTCCTTTTCTCAGGTTTTGTTCCAATAATACGGACAGCTTCAGATAGCAGGGAATCCTGCAGCGCAGGCCAAAGTTCTCATACGCCTTGATTTCTGCAATTCCGTTCTGCATTTCCCTATAGGCCAGAGCCATCTCCTCATATGCATAGCGAAGGGGCTGTTCTCCCTGCTCTCGTTTTCTCTGATAGTCACGCACAATCATCTCCCAGGCTGTGCGTACCGTTGCACCGGCACCCATAAGCAGAACCAGCTTGCTTACAATCTGCGCATAGTCCTTGCGCATCTGCTGCTCCCGTTCTTTCGTCTTTTGCTTAAGCTCTTGATCCTTTGCTTTGTAAAGAGCCAGCATACATGCCAGCGTGAGAAGTAATACAGCTATTGGTGCAGAAGATTTTTTCTCTTCCCAGACAAGCTTTCTTCCCTTCACTTGTGCCGGAAGCTCCTTTTGCGCCTCTTCTCCCTGCTTTTCCTGCAGCTCTTCAATCTTCCCCGAAAGTTCCTGCATAAATTCCTCTCCCGGGCTTAATATGGGCGGCAAGACCTTCACACAGGCCCGATAGACTGCCGTCACTTTATTACAGATTAGAAGGGCGGTCAATTCTACGATACTCCCTTCCTCCTTGAGATTCTCTCTGCGGATAGTCCCGTCCAAGTTCAAAGCTTCGTAAGAGTCAAGCTCCCATTCTATGGTTATTGGCAGTCCTTCCACCTGACGAATCAGATTCAGGTCACAGCGTACTTCCTCCAGAGAAATATTTTCACCTAAAATATACTCCTCCATCTGGCTTACCGTCTGCTCCAGCAGTTCCCGGCTTTCTTCTTCCGATAACATTTGGGGCTCTACCAAAATGGTTATCTCCTGGGTATCCCCTTCTTCCGATGTCACGCGCAGTTCTTGCTGATATGCATTTTTTTGTCGGGGCAAAAAATATCCGTTTACCAGATTGCCATTCAAAAATGCTGCTATTCCCGCCAGAAATGCCATGGCCGCACCAGCCGCAAAAACCCTTAAAAGCAGACTGATTTTTTCCCTATAATAGATCTCTTCCTCTTTGAATCCGTCCGTTCCGGCATTGAGCAGCTTCAGGTTTTGTCTCACAGCCTCTTGTCCTGGCAGCCGCCCCTTTAGCCGCTTTAAAATCATTTTGCTCAGATTTATTTTCAATCTTATACCTCAATGTCCAACAGCCGTTTTCCCATATGCCAAGCCAAAAGGTAGAGACCCAGACTGGCTGTCATTACACAGATTCCCACCAGATTTCCATACAAGGGATTCAGAAATCCCGGACATCCCATACGCAGATACAGGATCATGGCAAAGGGAACCAGATTCATAACCTTTTGTTCATATTTTCTGGACGCAAGGGCCATGGACGCCTGACGCTCTGTCTCTATTATCTGTGTAATGGTTTCTGCTGTGTCCTGCATAATGCCAATCAGATCTCCGCCGTTTCGTTTTCCTACGGCAAAAATTTCACCAAAGGTTTCTGCTTCTGGCAGACCGCTTCGTTTTGCAAAGTCCTCCACTGCTGTTTCAATAGTTTGATTTGAGTCCAGCTTTCGTTCCATAGCGGAAAGCTCCTGTACCATATCCGTATTCCCTGTATAAATGAGCTGCAGATCCTTTCTCGCCTCCCGAAAAGCATTTTCTGCCGAATATCCTGCTGCCAGAGCCGCTGCAATTGCCTGTACTGCATCCTTAAACTGCAGCTTTAATTCCTTTCTCCGTTTTTCCCCCATCCCCTCCCCCTTCTCCCGAAGGAGCCATGCAAATACCAAGGGAAAGGTGAAAAGGGCAACAGGTGAGTTGTAAAAGCACAGAGCAATAATGCCGGTCAAGGCTGCCGCCTCTAAGCCAAAAATGACTTTTTCTTTTTTATTGGGACGGTACCGCCTATAATCCACATGCTTCCCTCCCAATTCCTGCTGCTCTCATTTTATCCATATGCCGCAGTTCTTCCTGTTTCTTCAGCTGTCCCCGAACCTGTTCTTCTGATCCTTCTTCCTCTTGAAAGGAAAACAGGCAGCGCAAAAGAATCTCTCCTTCGACTATCCCGTCAAGCTCCACTATCTCCAAAACTTTCCGGCTTCCATCCCTCTGACGTCCCAAATGAACTATCAGATCCACACCAGAAGCAATCTGCCTGCGAATGGCCGCCAAGGGCAGCTCCATTCCCATCAGCACCATGGTTTCCAGGCGGCTCAGCATATCTTTTGGACTGTTGGCATGCCCGGTACTCAGGGACCCGTCATGGCCTGTATTCATAGCCTGGAGCATATCAATGGCCTCTGCCCCCCGGACTTCTCCTACAATGATGCGGTTTGGGCGCATTCTAAGTGCTGTTCGAATCAGATCCCGAATGGTAATCTCGTTTTCTCCTTCCAGATTGGCATTTCTGGCCTCCAGCCTCACCAAGTTCTGAGCTGTCACAAGCTGAAGCTCTGCGTTGTCTTCTATGGTGATAATTCGCTCACTCAATGGGATAAACTCCGAAAGGGCATTGAGAAATGTAGTTTTCCCGGATCCGGTTCCGCCGCTTACAAAGATATTATAGCCGGCCATCACTGCCATTCTTAAAAACTCTGCCGCTTCGCTGGTCACTGAGCCCCACTCAATCAACTGGGCAATCCGAATAGGCTCTTTTGGAAATCTTCGAATCGTAACTGCCGGCCCATTTAAAGCTATGGGATCCAGCACAATATTTACTCTTGAACCATCTGAGAGTCTGGCATCTGCAATCGGATTTGCCTTGGAAATATTTCGATTGCAAAAACTCACAATCTGCTGTACCACATCCTCCAGTTTTTGCTCGGAGGGAAACTGCTTGTCCCATCGAAATAATCGTCCGCCCTTTTCCACAAAAATATCTCTTGGTCCATTTACCATAATCTCTGTAACGAGCGGATCTTCAATCAGCTCCTGAAGCAAATCCAACCTTCGAATTCCGTTAAAAAGCTCCTTCTGTATCCGAAGTTTTTCATCCAGCAGCAGATAATCCCTGCTGCTGAAGCTCAGAACCTCCTGCGTAATCAGCTCCCAGACCTCCTCATCTGTCAGTTCTCTGGACAAATCCATCTGCTTTTGTATCTGCTCCTGTAAATCTGTCCGCAATTTTTCCCAATTTCTTTTCACATTTCTCTCCATTTTTTTCCTTCCATTCGGGCATATTCCTCCAACTGCTCTGCACTGGAAAAGACGATCTTTTCTGTTTTTTCCAAAATGTCTTCCATTTCCAGAAGCTTCAAAGCCTCTTTGTATTGCCAAAGCTTTGCCTGCGCTGTCTCGTCCGATGCGTGAGGCATATAGATCCCATCACATTGCTCTAACAGTTCAAACAAGCTCTCCACACCACAGCTCAGGTCCAATATGACATACTCATAACGGCTTTCTTTTTCCAATGCTTCAAGAAGCTTCTCCCAATCTTCTCTTCCAATACTTCTTAATTCCAGAGGCGATTTAACCGGAGGAATATAATCAAGACCTCCAATCTGTCCTGTCATGCTTTCCAATTTACAGGCAAAGGCATTTTTCCCCTGTTTCATATAATATATAAGTTCTGACAGCGTCCAGCCATCGCCCCAGGGGTAAAGAATCTCGAAGCCCGAAAATTCCTCCATGTTCAGGTACAAGGTTCGCCGCTGTTTTGCAAGCTCCTTTCCTAAAGCCAGCGCAAAGCTTGTCTTTCCTGTCCGCCCTGCAGGTGAGAAAACGCCGATTCGCTTCATATCTCGCAGCCGCAGGGCCGTTCCCAGACCTGCAGGTGTCCGCTCCGCATAGATGGCATAGGCTTTCCTTAAGATCTGCTGACAGGACTGATACTTATAAATCATGGGATAATCCGGCATCTCCTCCTGGTATTCCTCCTCCGACAGGCAAATGATCTGCCCTGTTTGTCCCTCTTTTCCAAGCTCCTTTGTAAGATTCCCGGAAAGAAGAATGATGTCTGCCGGATGTTCTTTTGTATCCTCTATAAGCTCTTGTATGTTCGTATAACCGTGAACCGTGAACAAGGGATCCCGATATCGGTTGGCGTATCCGGCAAACCGCCGTGTATACTCCTGTTCCTCGTCACAAACTGCCATCTGCCTTCTTTTCACCAAATCCCTCCCTGCAGAAACGGGAACCTGGTAAAGGCACAGACAAGTACAAATACCAAATTACTTCCTCCTTCTCACTTAATCATCCAATTTGGAAATACGGTTTGAATCAAACCAAAGATGCTGGCTGTGCCGCTTTTGGCTCAGCCGGAAAGATTATAATCGATCTTGTTTAGATTATAGCCGCCTTTCCTTATTTTGTAAATTGTAAAATTTTCACAAAATTCCGAAGGCCGCAATCCCGTAAAGCAGTCCAAGCCCGCTGATTCCAAGGCTTCCGACTGTCAAAAGGGTCAGTGCATTTAATCCTACAAAAATTGCAATATTTTGAGAAAGGAGGACTGCATTGATGATCTGAATACCGATGGCGCCAAATACCATGCGAAGGAGAAAATTCAATACTTTCATGACTTTGTCCTGAACTTTTTTACCATTATATGGGCGATTGATCCAATATATACTAATTTTTAGTATAAACGCCGTCCAATTTGCCTATACTTTTAGTACAACACAAATACCTATTACGGAAAGTGGGGATTGCAGTATGGGGCTTTTACGAAAAGAACCGGCTCCGCCGGAGGATTCCTTTACCAGACGACAGCTTTTGGAGGATCTTCATACAACCAAAAATGCATTGGATACCGCTTACGCCAATTTTGAAACAGTGGTGGATCCCGATCTCATCGACTGTTATACTTATGAAATCTATTCTGTCCAAAAACGGTATAAGTTTCTGCTGGAGCAGGCGAAACAGATGGATTTGCAGACGTTTTTTTAAGAAATACCCTGGCCGCATTTTGCTGCCAGGGTATCTGCAAATTAATATTCTGTTTTCTCTTTATAACGCAAAATTTCGCTTGTAACAATTGCAACATCCGTAAAAATATTTTCCATCTTGGTATTATACAGCAAATGCCGGCAGATGCTGTCTAAGGCAATCATCGCCTGCTGTTCCGGATTCTGATCTAAAATAAGCGTAAAATAATCCTCCCGCATCAACTCCGCCGTTTCCACACTCAAGTCAAATCCCAAAGAAACAACGTCCTTTCTTCCTGCTTTGCGGGCCTCACTTCCTATAATATAGCAGTCGGCATCGGTTCCCACCACGCCTGCCACATCCTTAAGCTTCATCAGCTCTGCCGTCTTTTTGTGATAATCCTCCACACCACCCGAAATCAGGATTTGTTCAATCCGAATGTCCGGATACTTCTCGCTCATATAATCATAGAATCCTCTAACACGCTCCTGAGTTTGCATCTCTACCAGGCTTTGTTTCATAATATAAATCTTTCCTGTTCCCCCTGTATAATTGGCCATAGCCTGTGCAGCGATTCGGCCGGATTCATATGCTCTGGGGCCTACATAAAACAGGCGCTTACTAGCAGGCGCATCTGCTCCAAAGGTGCATACCATCTTCCCTTTTTCCATCAAAGCATTGATCTCCGGATTAAGTTCAGTCATGCTGCTGGCATGCATAATTACAGCGTCAAACTTTTCATCATGCAGAAGAGAACGCAGCAAATCCTTTGAGGATTCCAGTGTACGACTTTTGGGAAGAAGGAATTCAATCCCTACTTTCATACTGATCCAAGATTTATGACATTTTCTGAAGCCTGCCTTGGCTTCCGGAAAGAAGTAGCGGTAATCACCAAGGATAATTGCAATGTTTCTAATCCTATTTGTCGCCAAAATACTGGCTGCCATATTTTTCTTGTAGCCCAGCTCTTTGGCTACCTGTAAAACATTCTCCCGAGTCTCCGGACGGACAGTTTTATCTCCTGACATTACCTTTTTTACAGTTCTCAGAGAATAAGCCGATCTCGCTGCCACATCCTTTAATGTTACAGATTTCTCATACATCTGTTCTTCTCCATTCGCATATTCCTGAATACTATCTATTAAGTCCCTGTCTGTGGGAACAATGGGATTTTGTCTATTTTATCGAATCACAACCTGTTTGCAGTTCAAAATGTTTCCTAAAAACAACAACTGCTCCAGAACATCCCCATATATCAAAGCGCTGTGATGTGTTGCTCCGTTTTGACTATATTGTTCCAGAAACCGTTCCAACGGAACATCTGGTTTAAACCAGCCATTGACCGCATCTGCCATACGGTTTTCACCTTGAATCTTCAGCATTTCTCCCGGTGCCAAAGTCAGTGTATACCGCCCTTCTCCAAAGGGCGCCAGGTTCAGCAGAACCGCCCGGCCGCCTTTCATGGTCTGATAGGCCGCCGTAGGATTCTCTGCATCCGTATATGGAAATGGTTTTTCCTGCAGAAGAGGCTTTCCATCTGCAATCGCATAATTAAATTCACCCATATGGCTTAAAAACACAGTCCCATGCTCCCAATCCGGACAGAACATTTCCGTGAATGTAGTTTCCGGAAAAGCCGTCAGCAGTGCCCCTACCAGTCCGGCAGTCAGCACATCCCCCTCTCCCGCATAGCCCAGGCCATTGACCATTGCCGTACAGCATTCGGTAAAAGGCATAACAGGAAGTCCTGGGTTAGGGCCTGCCGTTTCCAAAAAGTTAATGGTATAGGCAGACAGTTTTTCCTCTTTTGCCCATTTTCGGATGGCAAGGCTTGTTTTGGCCGTTCTATCATATACTTCCCGCATCAGGTTCGGAGCTATTTCAAAACGCTTTAAATCCGCCGCATATTCCTCATCAATCTCTTCCTGGGTAACAGCCGCAATGCGCTCTGCTCCTTTCTTAAAGTCATAAGGAATCATGCAAATGCCAAGATCACGTTCCAGTTCTTTGTAAGGCAGTTGAAAGTCTCCCATTCCTGCAAAGGGATCTCCCACCAAACCAACACGAGCTCTCTTTAGCTCACGGGCCACCATAGCCCCTTTGGCCGTTGCAAAAACCCGCTCCAATACGTCTGAATGTTCCAAATGTCCGGCACAAACCCGGAACACCTGTCCATTGCGTATCAAAAGGTTGCACATATCCTGAACGCCATGGATTCCATGATTCAGCATAAGTTGCGCCGGATCCGTATTCTGATCATATGTATAGCTAGGCGTTGTATCCAAAATAATCAAGGGAAGCTTCACTTTGGCCAGTGCTTTCTCTGATTCCAAGGACGGAGAGTATGCCAGATGCAGCGTGACAATCGCATCCACATCCGCCGCCTCAAACTGTGCAATTGCCGATTCAAATTCCCTGGCCAGACGGCAGACAGGTGCGTCCACAACTTCCATATTGCGGCGTCTCAAACATTCGGATGCATATGCATGTGCAGCATCTATATCCGGACGAACTTCCGGCGTAGTAAGGTCGTATAGCTCTACATAAAGAGGCAGAAGACCTATTTTAGGATTTCTCATGATATCCTCCTGACATGCTGTCAACCGCAGCATGTATTTTTATTTTATAATGTGGGCTGCCGCAAAACAAGACTTATTTTACGGCAGCCCTGGCAAATGACCTTAAGGATTAGTTGCTTGCAGTCACTTCATACTCATATTTTGCACGGAATTGTTCCTGATTGGTCTCATTAATGATAATAGAGCCAGAATCCACTGCATCCGGCAAAGGATTAACGCCAAGCTCACGGTAGCCTTCAATTACTTTCAGACTGTCATTTACATAAGCGTGCAGCCACTGTAAAGCAATATAGCCTTCCACATAGGAATTCTGTGCAAAGGAAGAAGCAACCTCACCATCTCGAATCAGATCCAATGTGGCAGAGTCACGGTCACGTCCCACAATAATAATCTCACCGGTTTTTCCAGCCTCACGTACTGCTGTAGCCGCACCAACAGCGGTATAAGCCTGCTGTCCGATAATTCCCACAACATCCGGATTCGCCTGAAGAGCCGCACCAATATTGGTAGCTGCAACATTGGCATCTGCCGTATCATCTACTTCAACAACCTTAATTCCCGGAGCGTTATCTAAAACAGAATGAGCACCCTCTAAGTTTGCTACTGCAGAAGGCTGTGCTACTGCCAAAGCGGAAGATATAATAACGGTTCCTGTCTTACCATCCAGTAATTTCAGCATTTCTTCCGCCTGTCCTACACCTGCATTGTAAGGATCGCATCCGATAAAGCTTAAACGGTTGGATGTGATGTCCGTATTTACACAGATAACGGGCACGCCGGCTGCAATGGCATTGTCAATTGCATTGGCCGTTTCTTCTGTCTGTCCATGAAGAATAATTCCGGTTACACCATTGGCAACTGCCTGGTCAATAGCCTGTACAATCTGATCCGGAACAAGCTCCTGCGGGCCTGCAAAGTACCACTGAGCACCGATATCATTGGCAGCATCACATACACCGCCCTTCAAAGCATCAAAGAATTCCAGCTGTCCCAAAGACATAATTACACAATAGGTCTCTCCTTCTCCCGGAAGTGCAGCGGTTTCTGCTCCCCCTCCCGAAGACTCTGCAGCCGGAGCCGCATCCGGTGCAGCCTCCTGTTTCCCTCCGCAGCCAGAAAGACAGCCCACCAGCATAACAACAAGTAAAAGCATTGTAACAAGTTTTTTCATGTATCATTTCCTCCTTTTTCTATTTTCATTCCTTTTGAGGAATAAAATTTAATCTGTTTGTAAATTAATCCGCATAGCCAGAAGCCATAGTCATCAACCGCTCTTCTCTAAGTTCTCTGTTTTCCAAAACACCTGTGCATCTTCCCTCATACATAACCATTACCCTGTCACAGGAAGCCATCAGTTCCGGCATTTCCGAAGAAACCATCACAACTGCTTTCCCTTTTGAAACCACATCTCTCAGAAGCAGATGAATCTCTGCTTTCGCTCCCACATCAACACCTCGAGTCGGCTCATCGATAAGTACAACATCCGGATCTGCAGAAAGCCACATGGACAAGAGCACCTTCTGCTGATTTCCACCGGACAGATTCAGAACCTTCTGTGTCAGCCCCGAACACTTAATACGCATGGCATCAATATATTTTTTTGCATTTTCAGCAATCTTGCTATATCGTACAACTCTGCCTTGTACATATCGCTCTGTAGATGCTGCCGCAATATTCTGCTGAATATCCAGATTAAGAAATAACCCAAGGATTTTCCGCTCTTTTGTGATGTACGCAAGCCGATTTCTCTTGGCATCATAGGGATTCCGGATGGATACCTCTTTGCCATGCAGCTTCACGGAACCTCCGGTCATTTCCCGCCAGCCAAATAAGGTTTCAAGAAGTTCCGTCCGCCCGGAGCCTTCCAGACCCGCAATGCCTAATATCTCTCCTTCATGCAGTGCAAAAGAAATATCTGACACAGCTTTTCCGCTGGAGAGGTGCTCTACCTCCATTAAAACCTCTCCAATCTTGCTGGTTCCCACTCCGTATTCGTAGGCCACATCACGGCCAACCATATAGCGAATCATGTCATCTTTGGTAATCTCATCCGTCATCGGCATGGTAGCTACATGCTCGCCGTCTTTCAAAACCGTCAGAGCATCTGCCAGCTCCACCACTTCATCCAGACGATGAGAGATATAAATGATCGTTACACCCTTTTTCTTCATACTATGAATCAGCTCAAAGAGCTTATCCACTTCTACCTGAGTCAGTGCCGACGTAGGCTCGTCCAGAATTACAACTCGGGCATTTTCATGCATCAAAGACGCTATCTCAACCATCTGCTGAGAGCCAAGGCTCAAAGTGTTCATATCCGCTTTTTCATCGATATAATCCAGACCGCAGGCATCCAGAATCTTTCTCGCAGACTGATAGAGCGCCTTGTAATCAATCCGGCCGCATTTGGCAGGGATGGCTCCGGCAAACAAGTTGCTTGCCACATCCAGGTGCATGAAGTTAGACAGCTCCTGATACACTACGCCGATTCCGGCACGCTTGGCCTCCTCCGGGCTTTTAAAATTAACAGTTGTTCCAAACAGTTCCACATGACCGCCGTCACAGCCCTGTACACCGGCAAGGATCTTGATCATCGTTGATTTTCCGGCGCCATTTTCTCCAATAATGCAGTGAACATCACCCTCATGAATCTCAAAGCTCACCTGGTTTAAAGCTCGTACCCCCGGAAATACTTTTGTGATATTATCGAGCTTAATTGCCGTATTCTCCATACTCATTCCTCCTAAGTGAGGCGCCGTCTTACGCCTTAGCCTTTTTCTTTTTCAGCAATACATCCAGGCCAACGGCGAGAATTAAAATACAGCCGTTGATAACTTTCGTGTAGCTGGTGTTCAGATACAGTAAGGTTATGGCATTTCCCACCATTTGCATTAAAACGACTCCCAGCATAGCTCCCAATACGCTGCCTACACCGCCGTCCATGGATACGCCGCCTACCAAAAGCGCAACCACATTACGGAATTCCAGGCTTTCTCCGGCATTTTGCGAGCAGCTTCCCAAACGGGCGGAAAGGATAATTCCCGCAAATGCCGCAATAACACCTGTAATGGCATATGTAATAATTGTAAACCGTTCCACATTGATTCCTGCCAGCTTTGCAGAGGCTTTATTTGAGCCAATGTAATATGCGTTGTGAAAGAAATTTGAATATTTCAGCAACAGTATTCCGGCTGCTACTATCACCAGCATGTAGATAATCGTAATCGGAATGCCGAGAACCGTGGCACGTCCAAGTACCAGAAACTGTTCCGGGAAAGAGGAAAGGGTTCCGCCTCCCAACATTACCAGCGCTACGCCCCGATAAGCCATCCAGGTTCCCATTGTTGCCACCAAGGGTGTCAGTCCCAGCTTATTAATTATCACACCATTAAGCGCTCCCAGAACGAATCCGCTGAACAGTCCAATCAAAATAGCTGCCGGTATCGGCAATCCTTTGTTGAGCATTAAAGCACAGATCGCACCATTTAAGCAGAGAGCCGATCCTCCGGAAAAATCAATGTTTCCGGCAATTAGAGAGATACACATGGGAATCGCAATCATCATATCCGTGGCCATTCCCTGAAGCAATACACGAAAGTTCGCTACTTGAAGGAAGTTTGGTGTTGCAAGGCTTAAACATACACCAAAAATAATCAATAGAATTGCCAGGGAAATCTCCCTCTTTTGCAGCATTGCCCCGATTTTTTCCAAAGGTTGTCCGCTTTTTACGGACGCTTTGTTTGTTCTTTGTTTTTCAACACTCATTTCACATCCTCCTTAGCTTTATCTTATCACTAGTGCACTCGTGTGCACTTTGTTTTCTAATAAAAGAGCAACTCTACCAACTGGTTTTGTTACCCTTTTATCTTTGTCATAAGTCTATCTTATTCCCCGATAATCTGAACCTGCACTGTTCGCTCTCTGCCACGAGTTTCATCAAAATCAATAAAATGAATAAAGCCAAACTCTCCCAGATCCAATTCCCCGTCTATTAACACGATAGTTTCACTTCTTCCCACAATGGAAGAACGCAGATGCGCATCCGTATTGTGGCAGCATCTCCAGCTTTCCCCGTGCTCCGCCGCATATGCAATCGCCTTCTCGCCTGGATGATGATACATTCCATCCGTCCGGTATGCAGGTATAATTTTTTCAAAAACGTCTACCAAATCCTGCTGCAATGTCTCAAGTCCCGTCATAGACATATCAAAGGCACACTCCTGTGTAATCACACAACAGGTCGTATGGTGGGAATAAACTACCACAATTCCGTTTTTAATTCCGGAGCGCTCTACAATCTCCTTTGTTTTCGCCGTCACATCATGGAATGTTATATCCTTATCCCTGGACATTACCTTGATTTCTTCTCTGTAAATCATATTCCTCCTCCTATTCAAAGTCGCTGCGCGACAGCACTAAAGGGTAAAGTCGCTTCGACACACAAGTAATGAGAGAAACTTTCATTCGAAAGGGCACTCATGAAAGTTCCTCTCGTGCGCCTTTGCGACTTTACCGTCCAGCATAAAATATTTCTAATAAACATTTAACATTTCTTAGCTGGACTATTTAGTTCAATCCTGAGCCTGCTTTTTCAGATCGTCAGCAGCCCGTCTGGTAGCCGCTATCATCTCATCTATCATTGCCAGCGGGTCTGCCGCATTCATAATTCCTGAAGCCGCACCTGCCGCCTCGGAGCCCGCCATGATAAAGTCATATACCTGCTGGCCATTGGTAATGCCCGCAGCCTGCTCTACCATTATATTCGGATCAATTGCTTTGATGGCATCAATTACCTCTTTTACATAACCCATATCGCTGACGCCGCCTGTACCGCCAATCAATTCGGAGGGTTCCGGATTCAGTATATCCGGGTGAAGCTGAGCAAGAGCTTTCGCCTCATCAACCGTATCCGCACAGGCAAATACTAAAAACTCCAATTCTCTTGCCCTGTCAATGGTTGCTTTGATAGCTGGAACAGACATAGGCTTTTCACAGTGATTCACTACAACGCCCTCTGCGCCTGCCGCCTTTAATCCCTCCGGCAAAATATCCGCCATTCCCCTTCCTGGTCGGAGTGTATCCATATAAGGAGCTAAGATGATCAAATTCTTTGTATTCTCTGCCACACGGCGTATCTCCGTACAGGGCGTAATAAATAATACGTCAATATCATATTTTTCCGCTGCAGCATCGGCCGCTTTCGCATATCTCAGCACATCGTCTCCATAAATATAGTTTTTTGTTCCAATCTCAAAATACGGTGTTCTGATTTTCCGCTTCATTTCTTTTTCCCCTCTGCTCTTCTTATTATCATAATATGCTCGTTTTACTCATTTGTCAACACTTTTTGATTGATTCGTTCAATTTACACAATTTTCTTTGATTTTTTCGCTCGATTCACTCACTTTCATAGTACATTTGCATAAATTTCCATAATTTATCGTATGCCTCAAACTTCTCCTGATAAAATACCCTCTCTTCAGGAACCGGTTCATAAATATGCTCCGTATGCACCATTTGCTCTGCCGCCTGCTCATAGTTGTCATAAATTTCCAGGCCGCAGGCCGCAATCATAGCTGCTCCCACTCCACAGATATCTGCCTGGTTTAAACGGTTAATGGGGATGTTGGTGATAGATGCAATCATTTGGCACCAAAGAGGGCTTTTGGATGCTCCTCCCATCATTGTAATTTGGTGAATCTCACATCCATTATCTTCAAAATCAGCAATTCCCCTTTTTACGCCAAAGGCAACTCCTTCCATAATTGCTCTTGCAAAATCAAAGCGATCATGCTCCAGATTCATACCTGTAAAGGTTCCCTTAGCCTTCAGATTCCAAATGGGATAGCACGCACCTGTTAAATAGGGATAGAAAAATAAATCCCTGGTCTTTTCCCTTCGTTCTGCCGCTTTCTCGTTCATAATCGCAAAGTCCTCAGGCAGAAATTCGTTTTTAAACCATTGCAGGGATGCACCGGAGCACACCAATGAAGCAATCGCCCCGTATAAGCCCCTCACTGGATGCCGGCCCGGAGCAATAAAGCTGTTTGTAAACAAAGGTTTTGTCCCGATTCCCATAAGAACCCAGGTGGTCCCGGCAGAGAGAAGCATATCTCCATCTCGGATAGCTCCTGCTCCTATAGATGCACAATACTGATCATGAGCTCCGTTGAATACAGGAATTCCTGCCAAAAGTCCTGTTTCCTCCGCTGCCCTTTGACATAAGACGCCAATCTGCTCCCCGGTAGGTTTGACCTGGGGAAGTTCCTCCTCTGTGGTATGGGCCGCCGTCAGCATCGTTTCATCCCATTCATCCTTTTCAATATTGTAAAGCTGACGCATAGCTGCATTGGTTGGATCAATTACCGCCTCGCCTGTAAGATAATGATTCAGCACCTCCAATGTGGTCCAGTATTTTTTTGCACTTTTATAGTCGGGATCTTTTTTCAGATTCCTCAGCTTTGCCGCATCCAAAGCCGGATTTATCTTCCAGCCTGTAGTTCGATAGATATATTCATCTCCCAGCTCCTTGGAAATCTCCGCTGCCTCTTCCTGCGCACGAGAGTCCATCCAGGTAACGGAATTACCCAAGAATTGGCCGTTTTCATCTACGGCAACCGTGCTTCCTCCCTGGGTAGAAAGAGAGATTCCTGCCACTTGGCTCCCATCCCTTTCAGAGACAGCCTGCCGGATAGCTATGACGGCAGCCTTTGTCCAGTCCTGCGCCCGCTGTTCCACACGGCAGCCATTGCTTAAAAGAGGATATCCGCTGCTTCCTGTTGCCGCAACCTTGCCCTGTTCATCAACAAGCACTGCCTTGGTACATGTTGTTCCAATATCCAAACCTATTACATACATACCTTAATCCTCCTTACAAAAAAGTTCCGCCCTAAGCTCTGTCTCCATGCTTTCTCCTGCCTTTAATAAAAGAGTTTCGCCATTTTTTGATGCCGTCTCAAAGTCTCCCGGCAGAGAAGACCAGGGTTCAACTGCCATGGTATATGCCCGGCCGAACCATGGATAATCCTCATGTCCGCAGTACATGCCCCAGATCCAAAGATAACGGAACACGGTGCAATCCCATTTCAGCCGGATTCCTAAATTCAACTTCTCATTTACCAGCTCGTATTTGCCCTCAGTCAAATCAGATATAGCATATTCCATATAGATTTGATCTTCATGAGCATACGCTCTGCTCATATCTATCTCTTTTCCGTTTTTGTCTGGCAGTATCGGCCATTTTCCCGTAGTTTCCCGGGCAAAAGGGCATCTCTGGGCAATGGTGCTCTCCGGCACCGTCACCGTAGGCTCTCCTTTTAAGTAAAGCCGTGTATTCTCATCTATGAAAGGCCAGCCAAATGCCGGGTGGTGCCCCCACATAAATTCCTGGTCCGTAGATGCAAGATTTGTTACTTTCTGATGCATCTCAAGTGCGGCAGATTCCTCCCGTATATATACGGTTTTCTCCAGCAGAAACGGGGACCTGACCGTGCGCAGCGTAAACCGCAGTCCGACACATTCCGGCGTGTCCTCCACCGTATCGCATTCCCAGGGATACAGACAGGCTTCACCATGAATACCAATCTCTCCTCCATGAAAAGCCGCCGGGCCGCCATAGGTAGGAAACAGCTCCTGCCAACCGCCTCCATAGCTGTCCAGAAAATTGCCTCCTGCGGCTGCCTTGGTTGACTGATGGTTGATTGTTTTAAGTTCATTAAAGGAATGCCACATATAGTCCAAATCTTCCGGCTTATACACCAGCTCTACAATATCGGCGCCCTTATCAAGAGCAAAAACAACTCGTATTACTTTATTCTCCATGGATACCAGCCGGATTCCGTCACAAATGTAATGGCGGATACGGCATCCGTAATTACGTGTATGTGTATACTTTTCTTTTATGTTCATCTATCTTCCTCCTGTTTTTCACCCGAGTGCAAATTCTTTGAAAAATTATCGTATTCTTTACAGACAAGCAAGTTCTTTGTTCTTTCTTATTCTATTTTATGCTCGTTTCAGTCATTTGTCAAACTATTTTTGATTGATTCGCTTATTTTTGATTATATCATGTTACCGTTCACTCCCAAAGTCAGTTAGTTAAAGGTGATTTAATGGACTGGTTGAAAAAATCGCTTTAACAGGCTATAATTTATGTAAAAAAAATGATTCTGAACCCTCTGTTTATCAGATGTTCAGAATCAACTTTACATAACAAACAACTATGCATAATCTTTATGTAAAGATTTACATAAAGACTGGCCTTCTACAAAAACAATCGTTTCAAATACACCATATCTACAAGCTGCTCACCACACTCATAGATAGGATGATCGTAGTAATCCGTGAAAAAATTCGGGATCCGATGGGAAATGCGAAAACCGCACTTCTCATAAAAGGGAACCGTCAGAGGCGACTCCCCCGTTCCCACCAACAATTCCTCATACTGCCCTCGGAAGGTCTCAACAACGAAATCAATCATTCGCTTCCCCAAGCCCTGCTTTTGATATTCCGGGCAGACCGCAATGTTCTTAATCTCCAACGTGCACAAATCCTCCTCCGTTACTACACAGACAGCCCGTGCTTTCTCTCGACCGAGCACAAACATCCTACCCCGATCGAGATACTGTTCAATCATGCTCTCCTGCTCGTCGGCTAACAGGAGTAACTCCATGTAATCCCTCTTATTTTCTTTGACTTCCCAGATTTCCATTTTTGCCCCTATCTTTCTCTTTTCCATATTTTGTTTTGCACTCGAGTGTAAAATTGTTTTTACAAAAAGGCAAGTACAATAAAGTCTTGCCTTTTACATACATTGAATATTTACAACAGTACCCTCTTAGAATTTAGCGTATGCTCTGTCATTGCGTTCACGGCTTTGTCAACATCCTGTTGCTTCACAGCGTCATAAATTCGATAGTGTTCTCCATAGCAGTCATCCAAAAGCACCAGACTCTTACTCAGCCGGATTACGCAAGTCTTGTTGATCTCATCTACAGCCTCCCAGCAGGCATACAATATAGGATTCCGGGCACATTTTGCTATCCTGCAATGGAACTCACTATCAAAGTAAGAAACACTGTTAATGTCTTCTGCCTCAATGGCTCTTTTCAAATCATGCAGTATCTGCTCCAGGCAAAGAACATCCTCCTCTGTCCGCTTTTTCGTCGCCATGCTCACTGTTCCACGCTCGATGTATTCCCTGGCATCAAAAATCGCCTCAATATCCACATTCTCAAATTCAATCAGTTGGTAGAGCGGCTTCATAAACAGACTCAAATCCACCGTTTTCACAAAAGTGCCCTTCCCCTGTCGGATATCCAGAAGTCCCATCATATTCAGCTTCTTCATAGCTTCCCGAACAGTGATACGGCTCACGCTAAATTCCTCACACAGGACAGCTTCATTGGGCAGTTTTTCATTCAATTTATACACTCCAGTGATAATTCTTTCTTTTAACTGCTCCATCACATAATCGCACTTGGTTCCCTTATAGCCCTTATACGTCATGCTTCTTGCTCCCCTTTAAATCTTTAGTGTCGAATCTCCTGATAAACTTTATCGTATCTTAGGTGGTAATAAATGTCAATACCATTTTATTTTGTTTTATTCGCCTAGTCTCAAAGCCGCCAGTCTTTTCGGCCGTTCTCCCAACTTCCGAAAGGCTTTGCAATTGCTTCGCTCACATAGCAAACGCCCTTACCCAGACGCATAATTGACGCCGGACACTCCATGGAAATCGGACCATACAACTCAATTCTGGAAATCATTCTCTGCCAGGAATCGCCGCCTGGATTCGTAAAGTTGTGCACCTCGAACCGCTCCCTTGCATTCACAATATCACGAGGCCCAATGGTCGCCGCCCGGGGCGGAACTGCCCAAACATCGCCAGATGCCCCCATTGGCGCAAACAGAGAATTTTCACAAATCGTCAATGGACTCTCTGTCGTTACTCTGGAGCCCAATTTGCAAAATTCTTCCAGGGTATCAGCATGAAATTCTGCCACACCGGGATCAATAAATGCCGTATGCCCCGGCCATCCGGTTGCAGAATACACCACATCGGCTCCGCCTCCTCCCACTTCCTCAATGATGGAAGAGTACACGTTATCTCCCTTATTTTCGTTTGTAAACACATGCCAATGTTCTACATCCGGGCGAAGATCTTCTCTGATTTTCCCGTAAAAATGAGTACGGAAGGAATAACCAAGTCCTGCCCCATATGTAAGAGGCGCTACATTTCCGTCTTCATCCGCCCACTCATCCATCGCAAACATATCTACATTGCGGCAGCTCACGTTGTAGCGGTTAATCATCTCGGCAATCGCCTGATAAGTAGCCGGCCACTGATTTGGGAAAATTGCGGTAAAATGGGTATCCATCACATCACTCAAGTAGATGCGATGGAAAATGTCCTGTACCATCACCTGGGTCGGATCCAGAACAACCTTTACGCTATACCCGTTTTCGTTGGTATATTCCATGTCCTCCCGCTTGATATTACGCACAAAATCCAAAACTTCCGGTTCTCTGGTGGGAAGCCAACTTGCGGGCTGAAAGTTAAATTCGTAGTTGTTTTTTCTCATGTCTTTTTCCTCTTTTCCTTCTATTATTTTTAGTTTTTTACTATACAATGGCAAGCCACAAAATGCCCCGGTTCCACTTCAACAAATTTCGGAATTTTCTCACTGCACATCTCGCATTTCTCTGTGCATCTTGTATGGCAGGTACATCCTCCCGGCGGATCTAAAGGACTCGGCAAATCCCCCTCCATCAGAATCCGCTCTCTTTTCAGTTCCGGATCTGGGATTGGAATCGCTGAAATCAAAGCCTTCGTATAAGGGTGCAAGGGATTGGCAAACAGTGTCTCCTTCTCCGCAATTTCCACAATTCTGCCCAAATACATCACCGCAATCCGATCACAAATGTGTTTGACAACAGACAGGTTGTGTGAAATAAACATAAATGTCAATTGATATTCCGCTTTCAGCTTCTTCATCAAATTCAACACCTGCGCCTGCACCGACACGTCCAATGCCGATACCATTTCATCGCAGACAATAAAGCTCGGTTTCAGAATCAGCGCCCTTGCAATTCCTATTCTCTGTTGTTGTCCACCAGAAAACTCGTGCGGATAACGGGAAGCCACCTCAGGCGACAAACCGACAGTTAAAAGCACATCATCTACCATTTTTTGAACTAATTTCTTATTCCTTAAATCGATTCCCATTTGGCCAGCGTGAAAGAGTAACGGTTCCTCTACAATCTGACGAATCCGCATCCTAGGATTCAGCGATGCCAGCGGATCTTGAAAAATAATTTGCATAGAACTTCGCAGTTGTATCAATTCCTTGCTTTTCATTGCGTAAATATCTTTTCCTTCAAAATACACTTTTCCGCAAGTCTTTTCCAAAAGGCGAAGTGTCACTCGTCCAAGCGTAGATTTTCCACAACCAGACTCCCCAACCAATCCCAGAGTCTCTCCTCGCATAATCTCTAAATCAATACCATCCAGTGCCTTCAGATGTCGGGTTTTAAATCCTTCTGCCACGGGGAAATATTTTTTCAGGCCTTCTACCTTTACCAGTACATTATCATCCATTTTTTATCCCTCCGCTTTTAAAGCAGCGCACCATATGACCTTCACTCACAAATGTCTCATCCGGAACACCTTCCTTACAGCAAGCTTCACATTCATCACAGCGTTCCGCAAAAGAACACCCTTTAGGAAGTTCTCTCAAATTCGGCACAGAACCGCAGATATTATGCAGTTCCTCCTGATTATCCGAAAGTTTAGGAATAGCTTTCAGCAATCCACGAGTATATGGATGCTGAGGATTTTTAAAGATCTCATGTACCGTACCATACTCAATCACTTTTCCGCAGTACATGACAACAGCACGATCACACAGTTCTGCTATCACTCCTAGGTCATGTGAAATCATCAAAATGGATGTGCCCAGTTCATCTCTCAATTTTTTTATCAAGTCCAGAATTTGTGCTTGAATAGTTACATCCAATGCCGTTGTCGGCTCGTCCGCAATCAAAACCCGAGGATTACAACAAAGAGCCATGGCAATCATCACACGCTGGCGCATCCCCCCCGACATTGCATTCGGATAAACATCCACACGCTTTTCTGGCGATGGAATCCCTACTTCCTTCAGCATTCTAATGGCTTCTGCTCTTGCTTCCTTTCGTTTCAATCCTTGATGTTGTATCAAAGGCTCCATAATCTGTTCACCCACGGTGAGCAGCGGATTCAGAGAAGTCATTGGCTCTTGGAAAATCATAGAGATCTTATTCCCTCGAATGGCCATCATTTCTTTCTCCGAAAGTTCCAGCAGGTTCTTTCCTTCGAAAAGTATCTCTCCACCAACAATCTTCCCTGGCGGACTTGCCACCAGCCGCAATATCGAAAGAGAAGTAACGCTCTTTCCACAACCCGATTCACCTACGATTCCAAGGATCTCACCCTTTTTCACTTCAAAGCTAACTTTGTCTACCGCCTTTGCCACGCCTTTGCTAGAAAAGAAGTGTGTCTCTAGATCTTTTACCTTTAGTACACTCATATACCACCTCTTATTTCATTTTCATAGGATCAAGCCAATCACGCAGAGCATCTCCCAACAAATTCACGCACAATACCACGATAAATATAGTACAGGTAGGAACCATAATATAAGTAATTGAATGGTTCAGATACTGATTAGCATAGGAGAGCATAGAGCCCCAGGAAGGTGTGGGTGGTTGAATGCCCAGTCCCAAAAAGCTCATGCCAGCTTCCATTAGGATGGCCGTTGCAGCCACAAGAGAATACTCTACAGTGATAGAAGAAATACAGTTTGGCAGTATGGTTCGAAACATCACGTATCTCTTTTTGGCCCCAAATGCTCTTGCTGCTTCCACAAATTCTCTCTTTTTCAGTGACAGCACATTACTGCGAACAATTCTTGCAAATGCAGGAATATTTACAATCGAAATCGTTAATATCAAAGACAATGTAGATGGGTCCATAATGGTAATGATTAGAATTGCCAGCAAGAAAGACGGGAACGCAGAACATGCGTCCATAATACGCATAATCACATTGTCGGCAATTTTACCAAAATAACCTGCAGCCAATCCCATGGGAATACCTATCAATGCAGCCAGTGTCGCCGCACCAAATCCAACCGCAATACTGGGACGTGCTCCATAAACAATTCTTGACCATAAATCTCGTCCATACTCATCCGTTCCCAGCCAGTGCAACGACGATGGCCCTTTAAGGCTATTCATCATATCCATCTGTAACGGATCATACGTCGTAAATATTGATGGAAAGAATGCTAACAGGAGCACAAGGAGGACTACCGCAACGGCAAATATAGTCGTAATTTTTATTCGTCTAATTTTCATGCATCATCCTCCTTAGTTCAATTCAATACGTGGGTCAATCGTCGTATATACAATATCCACCAGCATGTTAATCAGAACGAAGGCCACAGCTATCAGTAAAACACCCGCTTGCACGACAGGATAATCACGATTTAATACAGATTGATAAATAAACCACCCTAGACCAGACCATCCAAATAACTGCTCTGTAATGATCGTTCCCCCTAGTAACGTTCCAAATTCTGAGCCCACTACTGTAATAAAAGTTACCAAAATATTTTTTAAAGCATGTTTAAAGTAAATCCGTCTTTTTGTAAGCCCCTTCGCTCTTGCTGTACGGATATAATTGGAACGTAGAATTTCAAGGGTCTCCGAACGAACAAAGCGAGTAAACACTGCCATCTCAAATAATCCCAAAGTAATCGCTGGCAAAACCAACAGGCGAATATTCTCTGCGGGATTCTCTGCAAAACTCACATAGCCGTTGGGTGGCAGCCACTTTAGCTTTACCGCAAACAGCATAATCAGAAGAAGTCCCACACAGAAACCTGGCATTGCTAACGCACTGGTACTCAACACTGTCAGTGCCTGATCCACCAATGTTCCCTTTTTGATAGCCGATAGGAGTCCCAATGGCACAGATACCAGAATCGCAAGCGTCAGCGACACTATAATCAGTTCTAAGCTAACAATCACCTTCTGTGCAAGCATCTCTCCCACATCAGCGCCATTTCTGAGCGAAATTCCAAATTCCCCCTTCAAACAGTCGCCAATCCAAACAAGATACTGCGTTGTGATAGGCTTGTCCAATCCAAGCGATGTAGCAATTTGATCATAATTTTCTTGCGACTGATCACCATAAGGCCCGATTTTTGCCATAACTGGATCTCCCGGTGCAAGACGAATCGCCGCAAAAACTACAACTGTTACCATAAAAAGCACAACCACTGCCATTGCTAGCCTTTTGACGCAGTATTTAATCAGTGATGATATACGCAAATCTATACCTCCCAGACCAATTTCTGTGTACTGCCGGTCCAAACTAGCCGGCAGTACAAAATCACTTGTTTTCCTTCTTGTGCAATGGCTTATTTTAAAGTTACACCCTTCAAAAATACGTGTCCCATATTATTAATGGTGAGTCCTTCCACACGATCCATAAGCCCAACAATCTGCGGAACTTCCATATAGGTGTATACTGGGCACTCAGTAGCTACTATCGTCTGAATCTCCTCGTAAATACCTGCTCTCTTTGTCTCATCTGTTTCTGTCACACCCTGTTCAATCAGCTCATTCAACCTTGGCAAATCTGAAGTCTGATAATCTACCAACTGAGAAAGAATAATGGAGCAGTAGGTAGAAGGATCACTTCCTACCATAGCATAATTGTTGTCAATCATATCATAAGTTCTGTTTAAGTATGTGTCCAACCATACAGAGAACTCCGCCTTCTTAATATTCATCGTAATGCCGATCTGTGCCAAATCTGCCTGCCAAATCATGGCAGCTTTTTCACCCTCTGCATAGCCACTCAGAAGCACCATATCAAACTCAAAGCCATCCTTATACGGCGTAGTTGCCAGAAGTTCCTTTGCAGCTTCCAGATTATATTCCACTTCATCGACAGCCTTATAATATTTTGCTCCTGACGGCAGACAGCTTGTTGCCGATTTTGCAATTCCACCATATACCTGCTCATTAATCAACTCTGCATTAAACGCCATCTTCATAGCTTTTAAGACATCCGGATTCTTAAAGGCTTCCACATTGTGGCGTCCGATTTCAAATTCCTCTACCTTGTTGGAGGATTTGGATTGAAGCACTTTAAGACCATCCTTGCTTTCCAAAATCTCCTTATTCTCTACGGTCAACATAGTTAACACATCTAAGGTTCCTGCCTCCATATTCGTAATAGCAACAGAATAATCCGGGAACGGCTTAATCACTAATTTTTCTGCCACAATCGTATCCGCATCCCAATATTCCTCATATTTCTCCAAAGTAATATTGTCATTCGGTGTCCAACTCACAAATTTATATGCGCCGGTTCCTATTGGAGTAACGTTTAAAGAATCCGAATCGGTACTCTTACTCATAATTGGAGTATAGGCAATACTGTCCAGGAACGCCGGATTTGGGCTTGAAAGTTTAAAGGTTACCTGATAGTCATTGTCTGCCGTCACGTCTTCCACCATCGTATATTGAGTAATACGCCATGCAGCATTTGCCTCGTTCTGAATCCACTCAAAGGTATATACAACATCATCCGCTGTAAAAATTTCCCCATTGTGGAATTTAACACCCTCACGAAGTTTAAACGTATAAGTCGTATCATCTACAACCTCGTATTCCGTCGCTAGATCTGTGACATACTCCATGTTTTCATCCAAATGGATTAATGTCTCATAGCAGTTAAACGCAAACAGAGATATGAAATTTAATGTCTGATTTGTCTGTGGGTTAAAATCATCAATATCACCATTGATACCTATCACCAATTCATTTCCGCAAGTACTGGTCGCTACTGCTTCTTCATCCACCGCACCTTCCGTAGTCGTTGGAGGCTCTGTTTCTTTTGAACCACAACCCGCAAAACACGTGGAAATCATTGCAAGTGCCATAAGTACTGCTAATAGTCTCTTCTTCATATTTTTCCTCCTATGAATGAATATATATTCTTAAACACCTAATCCTCAATAATAAGTGCCCTTGCAGGTGCGCAACTGGTATGCATAAAGTTTGCGGCCAAAATAGTTAACTTACAGCGTTCCGCAGTGCACTGCTCCAGATTCACAAATGGGCCCGCCATCAGAATATTAGCTTCATAGAAAGTCTGAAAGAACCCCTGTGGTTCCTCCAGATTATCCCACCTTGCAGAATCAGCTCCCAAAATAAATGGTTTCTTATCAATGAGCCACATCATAGCATCCCTCGTAAAATATGGAGCGCCATCCAGATTATGTGGATCAAACCAGTAACGTCCCCAGCCTGTTCCCACCAAAATCGCATCGCCTTCTTTGATGCAGGATACATTCTTGCACGCCTCTAGTTCCTCTACCGTGATCCCATGGCGTCCCTTCTCCAAATCCATGTTAAACATCCCGATGTTCAAAACCACACAAGGAACTTCGTATGTCCTTTCCGCCGGTACATCTGAAAGCAAATAACTGTTGTCATTTCCAAAGTAATGAGCTGGCGTTTCCAAATAGGTTCCTGTCTGAGAATGAACGCCCTCAAAAAGTTCTGCCCCAACAGTCTGTCCTCCCAGCCAACCGATCGGGGGTAGTGGTTTGATATTAATCGATGTGAATGGTGGATCGTAATTCCACATTCCATGATCAATTTTTCCTGTGATGTCAATGATCCTTCTCATTTTTTAGCCTCCTTTTCTTTTGTTATAATAAACAATCGAGATTCTTCCCTTTGAGACACGATTACGTAGGAATACTCTCACCGTTTAATATGACCTTTTTTACATGCACCATATCATCAATCAAAATCAGATTCGCCATTTTCCCATTCTCTAAACTACCCACTCTATCATCAATTCCAAGCAATCTTGCCGGATTGAGCGAAGCAAATCGAATGGCATGGCAAAGACCATATCCTGTATGCTTCATCAGATTTCTACAAGCATTGTCAAGAGTAAGGTGACTGCCTGCCAAATGCCCCTCGTAATCATAGTTCAAATCTGGACCATAGGCGACTCCATCTGCTTCATTGTTCGCAAAATCACCGCTAAGCGGCATAGAATCCGTAATTAATATAATCCGCTCAATGCCTTTTGTCCGAACCACCATCTTGAGCAAATCCGGCGCCACATGAATTCCGTTTTCATCACAAATCAGTTCGGCATAAACATCTGGATCATATAGCGTATATTCATCACAGCCAGCGCCCACAGTTCCCTGGGCAAACCCCGGTGCTTTACCCGAATCGCCGTGATGAGTTTGCAACCGCAAGCCATATTTCTTCATTCTTCTACAATCTGCTGCAGTTGCATTGGAATGCCCCATGGCAAAAATCGCAGTTGTATCCTTTTTGCGGACATATTTTATAAAGTCTTCAATCCCCTCTCTCGCTGGATCAACGGCCCAGATTCTTGCATATCCTTTTACCGCCTCCACCAGAGGTGCATATTCCCGCTCATGAATCTTGCCTCCCCACAGAATAAATTTCTGATTGCTTCCTGTACCATTCATATAAGGGCCTTCCATATACAGTCCATCCATGATACGTCCAACGCCTGTCTGAGCTTCTTTTCTGATTTTTTTTACACCCAGGAGCATTTGTTCCAAACTCAGATTACAGTAAAGCGTCGGCAAAACTGTAGTTTCTCCATGCCGCACAAAATATTCTGCACACTTTAATGGTTCTTCACAGAACAGAGCATCTACAGAGCCATGATTGTGAATATCAATCAAACCTGGTGCCGTGTAAATACCTTCTGCATCTATAATTTCAGCATCCTCAGGTATCGTCACTTCCGATGCTTGGCCGACTTCTATAATCCTCTCGCCCTCCCAAGTCAGTGCTCCATCCCATACGATTCCATCCTCCAAAATCAGTTTCGTGTTGACAATCGCTTTCATAATTGTATCATCCCCTAATTTATTACCATCTCTTGCTAAAAAATAATATATATTATCATATGATGTTTTGCTCTTCAACCACTTTTCTATTTGTTTTACTAACTCTTTCTTTCGTTCTATTATTTTAATAATTAAACTATACAGTACGCACATACTTTCTGTCAAGCTTTATTTTTTTGTCACCGGTATTTTATGAGATTTAGTCGAATTTTTTATTACCATTCTGTCTATTATGTTAATATTGTATTTTATTATCAATTCATATATTGGAATATATTGCATAATTTCTCATTTATTCTTATTTATTTTGTCGATTTATACTCATTTTTGTTTTTTTACCAATCAAAGCTATTTTTTCAATTTCTTCTTGACTTTACGCATATTTATTTCTATAATCACTTTATATTAAATTTAATAATTAAATTATTGAAAGGAGCACATAAATATGACAAACCGAATCACCCACTTACGAGAATTACTCTTTTCCGGATACCATAAGAATTTCCGAAAAGAATCATTGGAGCTTTCTATTCTAAATGATGAGACAAGGTCTCTTCCCTTCCCCATCCGCAAAGCAATGGCCTTTCGCTTGGCATTGGAGCACATGCCTATTTTTCTTCCGGAAGGCGATCTTATCTGCGGTGGAAAAACCGTTTATCAATTGCCCACTTATATAACAGAAGAAGAAATCGAATGGGGCAACCATAACTTTGAAACCAAGGGCTATAATAACGCTTTTGACAACTGCTTCAATCTAGGCCAGGACGAACGAGGCTTTGCGCTCAATGACAGCAGTATCCCTGCTTATTACAAAATCATTCCTATGGGAATCCCTACTCTTATCCAAGAAGCCCGTACCAAAAAGGCGGCTGCAAAAAGCAATGAAGAGAAAACCTATTACGAATCAGTTATTATCTCAAATACTGCAGCCCTCAGCTTAATGAAGCGTTATGAGGATTACATAAGGGATTTCGTTAACAAAGAGGTAAACAAAACTCGTCAAGCGGAGCTGATGCAAATGGCAGATAACTTAAAACAACTCCAAATCGGCGCTCCTCAAACCTACTGGCAGGCCTGCCAGCTAATGTACTTTATCCAATTCCTCATTTGGGTGGAAGGTGGTTATTTGATCCCATTGGGACGTACAGATCAAATTCTTTATCCCTTTTACAAAAAGGATCTGGATGAGGGTATCCTGACGAAAGAATTTGCCTTTGAAATTTTAGAGGCATTCTTTATGAAGCTGAATTATGAAATTGATCGAACTCATGGTGAGGCTATTAAAATCAACAGCGATACCGGCCAATCCATTACGATCGGCGGTATTGATCCCGTTACCGGAGAGGATGTAACCAACGATCTCACCATGATGATTCTGGATGCCAAATGCGATATGAAGGTAACCGATCCTAAAGTTCATTTGCGCATCCATAAGGGCACACCTGATGCCATCTGGCAGAAGGCTGCTTATCTGAACAGCCTTGGAATGGGATTTCCAACCTATGAGAATGACGAAGCCATCATTGCCTCCCTTATGAACCAACCGGAATACACCTTGGAAGATGCTCGTGATTATGCCGCCTCCGGATGCTGGGAGGTTACAATCCAAGGCAAGGCCTTCAACCGCAACCTTGGCGGTATCTGCTGCTTGAGGTGTCTCGAATGGGCTTTAAATAACGGACAATATTTTCTCGGCGTTCCAAACGAAGAAACAGCTCAGGGGCTTATCGGTGATCGCTACGGCATCCCAACCGGTAATCTTGAATGGTTTGATTCCTACCGAAAGCTGTTCAATGCCTTCAAGGTACAGATGAAGCATAATATAGATATGGTTTCCTCCTACCTGAATCGTGCCATGATTTCACCTTCGCCTTTCTACTCTTCTATGATGGAAGACTGTCTGGAAAAAGGTAAGGATTTTGACGAGTACGGCGTACGTTATACGGAAACAGATTTTCAATTATCAGCCCTTTCCAATTGTGCAGACGCCCTTTATGCAATCCGCAAATTGGTTTATGAAGATAAGGAATACACCTTAAAAGAATTTGTAGAAATATTAAAAAATAACTGGGAAGGCCATGAACAACTCCGCCAACGAATATTGAACGAACTCCCCAAATTCGGAAACAATGTCCGGGAAGTGGATCAAATCGCTGATGAAATCGTCGCATACTATACCCAGGAAGTCACCAAGCACCACAATCCCGGCGGACATACATACCGTGCCAGGGTCAGCAGCGCCACCAACTATGTATACGGTTCCCAGATTCTTGGCGCATCCGCAGACGGCCGCAAGGCACGGGATTATTACAGTGATAACCTTTCTCCCCAAATGGGTGCAGATAAAAACGGGCCAACTGCTATTGTATTATCCTGCGGCAAAGTAGACTTCTCCCACTGCTCCGGCGGGGGCGTTCTGGATATGAAGTTCCACCCTTCCGCATTAAGCAGCCAGGAAGGACGAGACAAATTTATTGCAATGATTAAAGCATATTTTCAGGTAGGCGGACTCCAGGTACAGATCAACGTCCTTGATAACCAGGTCTTGCTTGATGCCAAAAAACACCCGGAAAAATATCCGGATCTGATTGTTCGAATCTGGGGATTCTCAGCTTATTTTGTTGCAATTCCTGAGAAATTCCAGGATCACATCATCGCACGTTCCACCTTGGCGTTTTAATACGTTTGAAAAAGCTTCCCCGGCTGCCGCACATTTTATGACAGCCGGGGAAATATATTTTCAGGAGGTATTCCAATGAAAGCTGAAATTTTTGATATTAAACGTTATGCTGTACATGATGGTCCCGGCATCCGCACCACATTTTTCTTAAAGGGTTGTCCCCTTCACTGTCTTTGGTGTCAAAATCCGGAGTCTATGCACCGAGAGCAGGAAATTGTCTTAACGCGGATAAAATGCATTGGCTGCGGCGCTTGTAAAGCAGCCTGTAATAAATTGGATAATACTCTTCGACTTCCCAAAAGCCAGTGTACCCTGTGCGGAAAGTGTATAGAAGCATGCAAAACCGGCGCTCGTCATTTTGCAGCAAAACTTTTGTCTCCCGAAGAAACTGCCATGCTCGCTTCAGAAGATAAGCTTTTTTATGATTTATCCGGCGGAGGTGTTACTTTCTCCGGCGGTGAATGTCTCACTCACGCTCAGTTTATGGAGCACACGCTGCGGCTGTGCAAGGAATCCGGACTTCATACCACAGTAGACACCTGTGGTTTTGTTCCTTTTGAAACCTTTAAACGAGTCCTTCCCTATACAGATCTTTTTTTATATGATATTAAGATTTTAGATCCCCTGCGCCACAAAGAATATACCGGACAGCACAATTCGCTTATTTTGTCCAATGTTAAAGCCCTGGCTCTGGCAGGCGCAAATCTTATTCTTCGTGTTCCTCTTATCCCAGGTTACACGGATAATCCGGAAGATATCAATGCAATCGGAGACTTTATTTTGCAAGAGCTTCACAACGATATTCTTCGGATAGAGCTTCTTCAGTATAACCGTCTGGCCGCTTCTAAATACGGCAACTCTACCATTTATAATGATGGCGGTCCCGGCGAATATCCTCTGCCTGATTTAACACCACAGACAAAGGAATATATCTCACATTTAAGCCGCATTCTGTCTGATAAAGGGATCTCCGTTTTTTGCGAAACTATTTGATTTCAATTTGACAAATCAAATCTCCACATATATGATAAAGTTATAATAAACACATAGGAGAAACTATGAATCCCGCTGCTCTAACAATAAAAAAGAACAATAAAAAAAGGATTTTAAATTATACAATCACCAGCGAGGACGCAACTCGCATCAAACTGAGCGCCGCCCTTGGCCTGAGCGCCGGGACAATCACGAATCTTGTAACGGAGCTTATTCACCAAAACCTTCTTCTGGAGGGAAGAGAGGCCTATTATAAGCATGGACGTAAAACAAAATTTCTGAAATTTAACGGAGATTATGCATATATTCTCTGCGCTGAAATGTCCGAACAGGATGCTCTTCTACTTACAGTATGCAATCTTTTAGGCGAAAAAATTGTTGCAAATACGATCCGTATGTCATTTACCGCTTCCCCTGATAACTCGGTGCAAAATATCATGCGGGCTTTTATCAACCATATTTGTTCGTTTTTAGACCAGTTGGAGGATTCTATTCGCCAAAAGCTGTGCGCCCTTGCCGTCAGTATTAACGGTATGGTAGACACAAATAAAATGATTGATATGCCTCTTTATAATTGGCAGAACGTAAATCTTTCCACCCCTTTAGAAGCCGCAGTCCATTTGCCCATTTATATAGACAATATTTCTCGAATCAAATCCGTTTACGAAACCCGCTATGTAAATCATACAATCAAAAATATCATTTATTTAAACCTATCTCCAGGTATTGGTATTGCACATTATTTTAACGGGAAATTAATATGCGGCCTAAATGGAATCAGCGGAGAGGCCGGCCATATGACCCTGAAAGTTGACGGCGAAAAATGCTATTGCGGCAATTCCGGCTGTTTTGAGGTTTACTGCGGCCATAAAGCTTTACTTAACAGACTGAAAAGAGGGCTTTCCACCCTGGATGACTATGATGTACTTTATCGCTTGGTGATTGAGCAGCAGATGCCATTGACTCTGGACACTCTGGATCTCGCTCTAAAAAAAGGAAGTATTTATGCAAACGAGCTTCTTATGGAAACAGGAAAATACCTGGGTTACGGTTTGGTCAATCTTATCAATATTTTTGACCCGGATCTTTTTATCATTTCTGGTTATGGAATGGATTTTGATCCCTTCATTATGGAAGTTGCTTTAGCCGAGGCTCGCAGTCGAATTGTAAATACCTTTCGACGAGAAATCCGTATGGAACATGCCCGCCTAAAAAAAGAGGAAAACTATAAAGCACTTACTGCATATGTGCTGAATGACAAGTTGGATGAATTGGCTTCACGGTAGTCATTTTACACCGCAGAGCGGGTATGCTGTACCATCTTCTTTCGTGCAGCATACCCTCCTTCATCTTAATCTCTGTTGATTTATATCAATTGCTATCATAATACTTCCGCTATCAGAACTTCCATCCCATACCCCTCTAACTGCGCCCGAACCTCCGGCGTAATCCGATTATCCGTTACAATCCGATCCACATCCGCAAAATCCGCATACCCCACCTGTGCACAGGCAGAGAACTTTCCTGAATCGCAAAGAATAAAGACCTCATTGGAATTACGCATAGCAGTTTCATCCATTCTGGCCGTATCAAAGTCGGTCGTAGTAAAATACTGCTTCATATCACAGCCATCCGTTCCCAAAAAGCATTTGGTAAAATGAACCTTTGATATGGCCAGCTCCGCCAAATAACCGCTGAAATCCTTCCGGTTTGCCCGATATTCTCCACCAATAAGTGTAATCGGCATACAAGGAGACAAAATTTCAAAATTCGCCAGGGAATTGGTATAAACCCGAAGCTCAAACGGCTTTTCCTCCATCCGATGAGCAAGCTCCATGCAAAAACAGAGAACCGTCGTTCCCACATCACAAAAGATGACATCCCCATCCCGCAGCAGGTCGCATGCTCTCTTCCCGATTGCATTTTTTTCCTCAATCTTGCTTTTAACCACCTGTTCAAAAGAATATTCCTGAGGATTCTTTACCGGAAGCTGTATTCCTCCGTGAATTCTTATGAGCTTTCCCTCTGCCTCCAATCTGGAAAAAAGGCGTCTTGCTGTGGATTCCGAAATCTCAAGGAACTCCACCACATCTGCCAGTTCCAGTCTTCCTTTAATTCTCAGCCTGTTCATCAGAGCCTGTTCCCGATTGTAATTCATTTGTTCTCCTTCTGGTGTATCACATCTTTCAATAGAAATCTAATGCGTACAACTCCCCCTTTTTCTGGTAGTATAACATAAAATCTTTTATTTGTACACCCCGCTTTGATTGTTTCACTCATATTTTTGTTGACTATTGAGCGAAACAGTCTTAAAATATGAGTAGAATCCATATAACTTTATTCCGGCAATGCAAAGATTGAATCTCAGCCTTTTTATCTTGAAGCATTGGGAAACAAGCTATCGGAAATATTATTTTATAAGGAGATGTGTACCTATGCCTTTACTTCAAGTAACCCCTTACGATCAGCAATTTTACAAAGAGTATCTGGAGAACTTTCTTCCGGACACTTTCATTGACTGCCACAACCACATTTGGCTTCAGCGTTTTGTCACCGGTGAGCTTTCCGCCAGCCGTTCCTGCGCCTGGCCGGAAATGGTTGCAAAAGATAATTCCATTGAGGATTTGATGGAAACGAACCTGGAGCTGTTCCCTGGAAAGCGTGTGATTCCCGTTTTATATTCTCATGTGAATATTGCCGTAGATACCGTACAATCCAATCAGTATGTACAGGAATGCGCCAAAACCCACCAGCTTCCGGCTCTCTATCTTTCACGGCCGGAGGAACCCTTGGAGGAAATCGAACGTCATGTGGCTGAAGGAAATTTCTGCGGCCTCAAGGTATATCTGGAATATGCTCCTTCCTATATACCTACTAACGAAATCCGAATCTATGATTTTCTTCCTCCCAATCAGCTTGCCTTAGCAGACAAGCACGGCTGGGTCGTGCAGCTTCATATTGCCCGCCCTAAAAGACTGGCGGATCCCCTGAATTACGTCCAGCTTCTGGAGATTGAACAAAAATATCCGAATCTCCAGCTTCTGGTCGCACATCTTGGCCGTGCTTATGCCGATGAGGATTTGGGGGATGCACTTGAATATTTAAAAAATACGGAAAAAACCGTATGGGATTTCACAGCAAATACCAACGCCTATGTAATGGAGCAGGTTCTCAATTACTTTGGACCGGATCGCTTTATCTATGGCTCTGATTTTCCAATTTTCCGTATGAAGGCCCGCCGTGTGGTAGAAAATGGTTTTTACATCAACGAGATCCCGGCCGGTTCCTTAGGCGATGTGTCGGCCGATCCCCACATGCGGGAAATCTCTGGACCCGATAAAGAAAAAATCACCTTCTTCATTTATGAGGAAATCGCCGCCTGCAAAAGAGCCGCCGAAAAACTGGGACTTAGCCAAACGGATATTGATAAAATTTTCTACAGGAACTCGGCCCGGATCTTTGGGCTGACTTCATAAGTGTGCAGCAGCTTCAAATGGTTCATTATCTAAAAAAGCTTCGTAAAATCAAAAGGACGCTTTGATTTGTCCGCTTGGTTTCTTACCTGGAAAATGCAATCAGGACATCTCACCCGGAAATTTAATTCCTTGAGATGTCCTGATTTTTATTACAATGGCAGTTTTTGGTTACTGACTGGTGCGGTGTAAATTGGGAAATATTTTATCCTACCGCTTCTGCTGCAGATCAAACTCCTCCATATAAGCCTTCTCCGATTCCAGATACTTTCTGGAGGTATCAATCACCGAACCGTCTTTATACTTCCGATCTCCCACATCCTCCGTAGTTCCCATAACGGTAATGTTAAGCTGTCGGCGGCGTGCACGCACATGATCCCAGTCCACAAAGTAAACATGGGCAAATTCTCCGCCGTCCAGCTCCCCATCCTTAATGGTCATGGTCTCGCTCCTTCCGAAAAACACGGAACGCAGATGTCCGTCTGTGTTCTTGCTGGTATAATCTCCCGGCTCATTCACATAACGGCCAAACTGGGTGTGAATCGGTCCCGGGTGACGGTACTGATTCTCCTCCGCAAAATCCGGGATCATCTTGCGCATAATATCCAGCAGGTCGTGCTGAAGGTATTCCAGATCAAAGGTGTCAAGATCATGTGACGCCTCCTGTACCATAACGGAGCAGGTAGTATGATGGGAAGCTATGCAGACTGTTCCATTCTTTATGCCGGATTCCTTTACGATCTCAATTACCTCTTTGGATACATCGTGAAAGGTGGGAATCCATCCCCTCGACTGCAGCTCCAGTTCTTTCTGTACCATTTTGAATTCCATATGCTTCCTCCTTTTTTGTTTCTATATTTTTCTTTTAGTATATATTTCAAAGATACTTTTGTCAATAATATTTTTTATTTAGAAAGTTTTAGAAAACTATTGAAAATATTTCGGAAACAATATATGATAAAAACACAGAGCGGATTTCTGGCTGTGTTTCTATGCCAGTGTGCGAAAATTCCTTAAAAATTAGGGATTTATTCATTTTATGCCTATTTATTCCATACCAAAAAATCAAACTTAAAAAGGAGGACCTTTTATGAAACACGAAACGAAAGAACGTATTCTCGCCGCTTTCACTATCGAAAGTGATTCTATTCTTGCCACCCGTGATGTTTTTGATCCGGAAGCCTTCGAAAAGGCTGTTGATATTTTGTCTACTGTGCCTCGAATCGGAACTACCGGCTGTGGACATTCCGGGATTGCCTGTATGCACTTTGCTCATTCCCTGTGCTGCGTGGAGCGCCCGGCCCGATTTCTATCGCCTGCCGAGGCGGTCCACGGCGCTTCCGGCTTTCTTAAGAAAGGCGATGCCCTTGTCTGGGCCTCCAGGGGAGGAAAAACCGATGAGCTTTTCGGTATTTTGGATATTTGCCATACGAAAGAAGTGACCGTTATCGGCGTAACGGAAAACCTCTCTTCTCCCCTTGCCGCCAAATCCCATATTGTGCTTCCCATGAAGGTCACCTCCGAAACAGATCGCTATAACAGCCAGGGTACCTCAAGCTTTACGGCCCTCGCTGCTGTCTTTGACGCTCTCCAGACAGGGATCATAGAGGAAACAGGCTATCAAAATGAGCAGTTCGCCCTGATTCATCCGGGCGGCGCTGTTGGAAAACGTCTGAATAAAAGCGATTCCTAAAGAAAGGTTTCATTGTCCCTTTTGCCGGATTATGTTATACTGATAAGCAAAAGACCACCGAATACTCAAAAACAGCGAGGGATTTTCTTATGGATCACGAATTGAAAATAGATTTTCGAAGACAGCGGATTCTGGAGCTGCTTGCCCAGGAGGGTCAGGTGAAGGTGACGCAGCTAAGCGAATTGTTTCACACTACGCCTGTGACAATCCGAAGCGATCTGGCCGCTTTGGAGAAGGACGGCTACTTGAAAAGAGTTACCGGCGGCGCTGTCCAGACCGTGCGGAATTTCTATACTATGGATGCCCAGCAGCGCAAGAGTTATAATCTGGAAGCTAAGACTGCCATTGCAAAGACTGCCGCCCAGCTTATTGAGGACGGGGACACTCTGCTTATTAACTCCGGAACCACTACCCTTCTGATTGCCACAGAGTTAAAGAAGCGCAATAGTCTGAATATTGTAACGAATTCTATGGCCGTAGCCGTGGAGCTTGCAAGCTGTCCGACCTTCCGGGTCCTTCTTCTGGGAGGCGAGGTGAATGCTCAGTATTCTTTTTCCTATGGAAATACGGCACTGGAGCAGTTGGGACGGTATAAGGCCGACAAAGCAATTCTCTCCATTGACGGCATACACAGCCAGGCCGGGATTACTACTTATCATGCGGAGGAATCGCCTATCTGCCGTATGATGCTGGAGCGTTCCCATGAAACTATTGTGGCTGCGGATTTTTCCAAATTTGGATTTGAGAGCTTTTCCAATATTGCGGATCTTCAAAGGGCTGATTATTATGTGACGAATAAAATAGCAGATGCGGATACGGTTGCTGCTATTGAAGAATTGGGGAAAAAGGTGATTTTTGCTGATTGATAGGCCGAGAGTACTCAGGACAGGATGCATCTCCTGTTAGGAAAATGTGTTTATAGAGGATATTGGATGTTAAAAAACAGGACCTTGGATATTGAAATTCCACCGGTCCTGTTTTTATTTTTTAACTTTATAACTTTCCGCTCTATAATATTCTAAAATTTCATTGCTGACATCTGTATGGCCGCTTCGCATAATATTTGTGCTATACGTCCCTTATTTGATAAAAATATCTCATAAAAGAGGACGCACATCTGTCAAAAAGCACTTTTCAGACATGCTTTAGCAGATCTCAGCCCCGGCCGGCATCTTCTTCTCCGGCACTACCAGAGCCAGATTCCCGTCCGCATCCTCTGCACAGAGGAGCATCCCCTCAGATTTTACTCCTGCCAGGGTTGCAGGCTTCAGGTTTACAAGCACCATTACCTTCTTGCCCACCATCTCTTCCGGTGTGTAATGGGCCTTGATGCCGGATACAATCTGCTTCACCTGGCTGCCGATCCGCACCTGAGAGCAGAGCAGCTTCTTGGACTTCTTAACCGCTTCACAGGCAATAATCTCTCCTACCTGGAACTGAAGCTTCTCAAAATCCTCAAAGGTGATTTCCGCCTTTGGCTCCAGGTCGATCACTGGCTCTGCCGGAACCTCCGGCTCAGCCTCCTGTGCCCGCTTCTCTTCCACCTTTGCCAGTACCTCATTTACATCCAGACGTGCAAAGAGTATCTCCGGCTTCTCCACCACCTTCTGACCGGACTGATAGAGGCCGAACATATTCATAACTTCAATGGAGCGCTTCTTTGCACCCAACTGGGCCAGAATCTTTGCAGAGGTCTCCGGCATAAAGGGCTCCAAAAGGGAAGCGCCAATGCTGATTCCCTCTACCAGATTGTAAAGCACCGTAGCCAGACGGTCTTTCTTGCTCTCATCCTTGGCCAGTGCCCAGGGCATCGTCTCGTCAATGTATTTATTGCAGCGCTTAAAGAGGGCAAAGATCTCCGTCATGGCATCTGCCACTCGTAGTTCCTCCATCTTATCCGCCACTTTCTGTGCCGTGCTCACAGCCGTCTCACGCAGATCCCGATCCAGGGGCTCCATAAAGCCGGGATTGCTCACCACGCCGCCAAAGTATTTGTTGGACATGGAGATGGTGCGGTTTACCAGATTGCCCAGCGTGTTGGCCAGCTCGGAATTCATGCGCTCTACCATCAGCTCCCAGGTGATGACGCCATCGTTGTCAAAGGGCATCTCGTGAAGCACAAAGTACCGCACGGCGTCTACACCGAACATCTCTACCAGCTCATCCGCATAGAGCACATTTCCCTTGGACTTGCTCATCTTTCCATCGCCCTGCAGGAGCCAGGGATGGCCGAATACCTGCTTAGGCAGCGGCAAATCAAGAGCCATAAGGAAAATAGGCCAGTAAATGGTATGGAAGCGTATGATATCTTTTCCAATCAGGTGCAGATCCGCCGGCCAGTCCTTTTTAAACTGCTCTGTGGATTCTCCGTCACAGTTATAACCGATTCCGGTAATATAGTTGGTCAATGCATCCAGCCATACATAGGTTACATGCTTCGGATCAAAGCTTACGGGAATGCCCCAGCTAAAGGAAGTTCTGGACACGCAGAGATCCTGAAGACCCGGAAGCAGGAAATTATTCATCATCTCGTTTTTCCGGGAAACGGGCTGTATAAATTCCGGGTGGGTGTTGATGTGTTCAATCAGCCTGTCCGCATACTTGCTCATTTTGAAGAAATAGGCTTCCTCCTTGGCCGGCTTTACCTCTCTTCCGCAGTCGGGACATTTGCCGTCCACCAACTGGGATTCGGTGAAAAAAGATTCGCAGGGGGTGCAGTACATGCCCTCGTAGTAGCCCTTGTAGATGTCGCCCTGATCGTAAAGCTTTTTGAAAATCTTCTGAACCTGCTTTTCATGATCCTCATCGGTAGTGCGGATAAACTTGTCATAGGATGTGTTCATCAGATCCCAGATGCGGCGAATCTCTCCTGCCACGTTATCTACAAATTCCTTAGGGGTTATGCCGGCCTCTCCTGCCTTTTCCTCAATCTTCTGCCCATGTTCGTCCGTTCCGGTCTGGAAGAATACGTCATAGCCCTGCATTCTCTTAAACCGGGCAATGGCATCCGCCAATACAATCTCGTAGGTATTGCCGATATGGGGCTTGCCGGAGGTGTAGGCAATGGCGGTGGTGATGTAATATTTTTGCTTTTCCATTTTTGATTCCCTCTCTTTCCATTAAAAAACCCGTCTTCTTTCTGATTAAAGAAGACGGGTATATTCCCGTGTTACCACTTCCGTTCGTCTGTCTCTCACGAAAACAGACCTCTGCGAGTACCTTCATACTCTTCCGCTATAACAGGCGGAGCCCTGTCACGGCTTATCGCATTCTAACGTTCATCCGTGCCACTCAGAAACCATCTTCAGCCAGCTTCCTTCCTTCCCTCTCAGCAACCGGGAATTCTCTGTAGAAAATCCATCAAGCCTACTCTTTTCTTCACTGTGTTTTCCTATTGCATAGGGAAATCCTAACATATGGAAAATTGTTTGTCAAGGTTGGAATTTGTTACCGGCTTCTCTCATAGAATACACCAACAATGCTTCTGGTGAGAATATGAAACGCAAAAAACTTTTGATCGCAGGCATGTTCCTGCTTCTTTTTCTGTGCTGCGGCGCTTTCCTGATTTCCCGGCTTCAAAAGGCTTGTGCAGAAACTGCGGATGAGGCTTTTGAACGCTTCACGCATACACTGTTTCTTGATGAGCTTTCCTCTGATTCTTTGACCCTTCACTATACCTTATCGGAACCGGAACGCTTTGGGATTGCAGATACGCCGTCTTCTTTTCATCTCTATTCCAAGGATACCTCCGATGCCACTGCAGCCAGTCTGGAGAATACCAGGCAGGCGCTTTCTGCCTTTTCCCGGGAGGAGCTTTCCGATTCCAACCGTCTCACCTATGATATTTTATCCTATCAGCTTGAAAAACAGACGGCTCTTTTTGACTTTCCATACTATGAAGAAATTTTCAGCCCTACCCTTGGCACCCAGGCACAGCTTCCCATTCTCCTGGCTGAATATGCTTTCCGGTCGGAGCAGGATATTCAAAATTATCTTGCACTTCTTTCCCAGATGGATGTGTATTATGAAAGCCTTATGGATTACGAACGGGAAAAGGCGGAAGCAGGACTGTTTATGTCGGACGAGACGGCGGACGCTGTGATTGCCCAGTGCCAGGCTTTTCTATCCAATCTTGGCAGTCATTTTCTTCTTTCTACCTTTGAAGAACGGATTGATTCTGCGGATTTTTTATCTAAGGAAAAAGCTCAGGAGTATCTTGATTCCAACCGTGCATTGTTTTTCGGACATGTGGTTCCGGCTTATGAGCTTTTGATCCAGGGAATGACTGAGCTTAAAGGTTCCGGAAGAAATTCCTGTGGTCTCTGTTATTATGAGAAAGGAACGGACTATTATGAGGCATTGGCGGCGGCTGTTACAGGAACCGGACGAAATATGAAGGAAATTTTACTGCTTATTGAGGAACAATTGGATACGGATCTGGAAACAGTTGCCTATCTTATCAGCCAGAATCCGGAAATTGTAAAATCTGTTTCCAGGCAGACAGGGCTTTCGGAGCCGACAATCATTTTAAAAAATCTGGAGCAGCAAATCGGGGCGGATTTTCCCTCTGTTCCTTCTGTTTCCTGTCAGGTGAAATACGTGGACGCATCTCTGGAAAAATATTTAAGTCCGGCTTTTTATCTGACACCTCCTTTGGATCGGATGAATGAGCATGTGATCTATATCAATCCTGCCAATAACTATGACAGCCTTTCTCTCTTTACGACCCTGGCTCATGAGGGGTGGCCCGGCCATCTCTACCAGACCCTTTATGAAAATTCCTGTGGGCTTGATCCGGTGCGGAATCTTTTTAATTTCGGGGGCTATACGGAGGGGTGGGCTACCTATGTGGAATGGCTTTCCTATGCCTATGCGCTTCCAGATGCGGAAATGGCAGAGCTATTGTCGGCAAATGGGGCTGTTTCTCTGGGGCTTCATGCCCGGGCGGATGTGGGAATTCACTATGAGGGATGGTCTCTTGAGGATACGGCGGATTTTTTTGCCGGATATGGTGTTACCAATGGGGATACGGTGTATCAGATTTATCAGGCTGTCATTCAGGACCCGGGGAATTATCTGAAATATTACCTTGGAGCGGCAGAAATACTTAAATTAAAGGAGCAGGCTGAGGCTGCTCTTTCGGATAGATTTGTGCTGAAAGATTTTCATACCTTTTTCCTGTCTATGGGGCCGGCTCCTTTTCCGGTGATTGAGGATTATATGGAGGAATGGCTGGAATCCACTTTTGTATTTGATGATTCCAATTCATCTCCATAGAATGATTGGCACGAATAGAACAGACTATTGGCCCCAGAAAGCATCGTATGCTCTCAACCGCTTCTGCCAGGGTTATGTCTGTCTGCACATTTTTACTTTTTAAAAAGCCTGCCCATCTGCCTTTGCGGTATGGTTTGTTTGCAAACCCATCCTCAAATACGGCAATAAAATCTATCTTTGTTTTTCTATATGTAAATGTCAGTTCTATGGATTATGCATATAGCACCTGCTGCCTACTCCAGTACTCTTACGTTAATCTGGCCTATCGTATGATTTTCAGTTTTCCAGCTTCCATATTATAGACATGGTCACAAAGAACTTTTATATCTTCTGAATTGTGACTTGCGACTATTATTATTTTTCCTTCTTGTTTAAATTCAAGAAATATATTTCTCATGTCAACTACACCCTGATTATCCAATCCATTAAATGGCTCATCCAGTATTAAAAAATTCGGATTTTCCATAATTGCCTGCGCAATAGCTAATCTTTGACGCATTCCCATCGAATATTTACCCACATGCTTTTTTGATTTCGGATCAAGCCCCACTCTTTTCATGACTTCTTCCAAATATGACTTATCATTTTTATGATTCAGCATATATAAATACTCCAGATTTTTTATCCCTGAATAATTTTTTAAGAAAGCAGGGTCTTCAATAATAATACCTGCTGACCTCAAAACTTCAGATTGTTTTTTCCTCTTAATTCCATTCACTACGATATCTCCCGAATCCACGGACATCAGCCCACACATTATTTTAAACAACAAAGTTTTCCCTGCGCCGTTTCTCCCTATAATACCAGTAATCTCTCCTTGATTACACTCCAAACTGATATTATGAAGAACCTTTGTTTTCCCAAAAGATTTATTAACATCCATTAGCTTTATACTCTTGCCTTGCTCCCACATATCATCACTCCTCATTTATCCAGCTCAAATCTTTTGACTGCATTCCTTTCAATGAAACAACAGATAAAATAGGGATTAAAATAGCTGTTACTATAATTATCTGCAAAAACGATGGGGATTTTTTTACATATTTTCCCATACAGCAGAAGCAGATTAAGCCATGAAAGCGGAGATATAAAGCCAATCCACTCCTTATATAAATATAAATTAGCAAATACTACTGGCAGAACAGAAAAAAAAGTTCCTACTACTACTGCAGCCGTCCTGTTTATATAAATACTCAATACAAACATGATCATTCCGATCAATGCCGTCACAACAAACAGAACCGTCCAAAAGATCAATAAAGTTCTTATTGCGCTATTTTCATTTATTATTTCATAAGAGAAAAAAAGTTTTACTCCATAACCTGTTCCGGCACTTGTCATGGCAAGAGAATTATATAATTTCCCCCATTTTGCAGTCAATTCTACCCTTGGTAATAAAATCAATACACTCAATGCAAATTCAATAATTGAAAGCATAACAGCCGACAAGCAAATTCTCAGTGTTTTTGTAAATACCCACCGATTTCTCCCTTGTCTCATCAGCACATACATCTCGTGCTTCTGCATAAATGGTATGTTTGAATAAAAGTAAACTACGGAGATTCCATAAACAAATAAACAGTAAACATTCTGTCCAATAAAAGGCAATATCCATGGCGTTGCCGGATAATCAGCCATAATAGAAAAGTGCTTAACAGTACTAATATAATAATGCAGAATACTAAACTGAAAAATGCAAAAAACCAATAACCGTTTACTGAAAAAATTGTTCACAATATCATTCCATATACATTTTACTTTATTCATAAATTTTACCCCTTAAGCTAATAACCATAATCTTTCTGGTCAAATATAAATTCATGACAGCTATGCCAATTACCAATGTCACAGACAAAAAATCATTTAAGAATAGATTGTTTGAAGGTGAAAAAATCATGGCTAAGCTCAGCATTCCTGACGAAACTTCTGCCAACACATAATCTGTAAAATAGTAAATAATCATTGGTGCCGACAATACAAGCATTCGGTTTGAAATGTACATAGAAAGACAGGATGCCCATAAAGCCATAATTCCAACAAGCACACCATACTGAATTCCATAGCAGAGATAATACAAAGGATATAGTCTATATATCAAAAAAAGCCTTAATCCACCAGCATGAATGATATGGTCATATTGTAATCCGGATATATCCACCCATGGCAAACTGATATGTAAAATACCAGTAAACAAAAAAATGCCCAATGTAGTTGATATCATTGTGACACAAAAAATGCTTAATACCCGGGCTGTCACATATTTTTCTAAATCTCCCCGGATAACCTGCTGCAAAACATATTTATATTCCATATCTTCACAAAAACTATCTGCAAAAGCAATAGCCCCACACACCAGTATGATCATAGCAGGCATTCCATACATAACAATGGAGAAAACATATAGTACATCTGTATCTAACACAATTCCTTCCTGTGTCGCAAGCAGTAATACACATATAATCAAAATAACTGACAGTATAAACTTTATTGAACATATAGATCTTTTAAAGTCTGCTTTCAGATAAAAATACATTTTTTTCAAGCTACTATCTCCTTTGCCGTCTGTGCATCTATAATTACTTGAATTGCCTGTTGTTTTTCCCCCGATTCTTCCATTCCTTTTATTATCCACACCGGTTTGACATCATATACTCCCATTCCTGACGATAAATCAATATAATAATATAATTCTGCATTCGTCATTTCATATGTCGAACTTCCAAGAATTTGTGCATACTTATTTGCAACTGTTTCAGCAATAGCATCTATGGGAAGTAATTGAACTCCTGTCTTTTCCTCTGAAATGTCAAATATTTTTTCAATATCCAAATACTCTATTCCGTTTTGTGACACAAATGCCTGCACTGGTGCATTCGCATCTTTTATATCTGTAAAAATTTCACAATATACATGATAAATCGGAAGTCCCCTATATATTTCATTTATGCAAAAATAATACCCTTCGTCTGAGACAGACCACTTTTCTTTGTACCCTGCATTATCAATATTTCCATCTATATCTTCATGATACTCTTGTGATTGCATGGTTGCATAATCCAAAGCATATCCCGTATAGTCGTATTCAAACGTCACGTTCATTTTCGTTAAGGCATTGCTCACTATCTGAAGTGCTTTTTCACGATCCATAAAAGTTAATTGTTTTTCTTTAGAATATAAATCGGCATTGTACCGTTCATCTTCATCATCCAATACAAATGCGCTGCGTATGTATGGCATTAGCGTTTTCTGCATATATGTCATTTGACTTGAAACCGGCCCATATGACAATGTTGTTTCTTCCGGACTAACATATGTTCCCGTTTTTACTTTTTTTCCATACTCATCATTTTCCTCATACTCATATGTTTCATACGTATCATTATTGCTAAATAACAGATCAAAAGCCTGTCCTGCATCCACTTTTTTCATCTGGGCTTTCGCAATAACAGGAATTTCTTCTGCCAGATCTGCATCAACTATGATATCCATGCTAAAAGTAACATTTTCTATGATGTTTTCATAACGTGCAGGAAATGATATGCCATCAGATGAAGCATCTTTATCATCCATAATTTCTGTTGTTTCAAAATCCTGTACATTATCCTTTATGTTTTCCTTGTTCCCACAGCCTGTCAGAGCAGCAAAAAATAGAATGGTTATCGCAAAACTTAGCTTCTTTTTCATTTGACTTCCTATACTCTTTCCCTTTATTCTTTCCATATTGAATCCCTCCGTTCAAATTATTGATGCATGTATATCTTTGCGAAATCAATGACAATTCTCATTATCCTTGTTTTTGCCATACTTTCAAGTCTTCCTGCACCAAACGACATTTTCTGCCTCCGTTTGGTCATTTTATTCCCAAAATCCACAAAAAAATGTCTTTTCATACAGTTTCTATATATTTCCCAACTCAGGTGTTATATAATAGCAATGTTATTTATCAATAAGCAAACTGTAAATGAGGTTGAAATGAGAATACTTATCTGCGATGATGATCCTCTGATGATTGAACAGCTTAAAAAATACTGTAAAAATTTTTTTGACAAAATCCATGTGAAGTGTCCGGAACTGGCCTGTTTTTCCAATGGGGAGTCTTTATTAGCTGACAAAGGCGACAAAGATATTCTTTTCCTTGATATAGAAATGCCCGGAATGAACGGCATTTACGTGGGAAACGAATTAAAAAGGGTAAACAGCAGCATTATCATTTTTATTGTGACTTCTTATTCCGAATATCTTGATGAAGCCATGCGTTTTCAGGTATTCCGTTATCTGTCAAAACCTATAGATAAGCAGCGTTTCTTCCGAAATATGAAAGATGCAGTTGAACTATATAATACTATGACAATCAAAATACCGGTTGAAACAAAGCAGGGTATACACACCCTTCCCGCCTCCGCTGTCATCGCAGTAGAAGCACAGGCAAGAAAAGTAATCGTACATACAACCCTGTGTGATTTTGAATCCGTCCATAATATGCAGTACTGGCTGAAAAAGCTTCCCAAAAACTGTTTTTTCCAAACACACCGCAGCTTCATTATCAACTTTGAACATGTCACGGATTTTGACCATGCCCTTGTCAACTTGGCTGGCAATCAGATCCATGCTTACCTGACAAAAAGAAAATACAGTGCATTTAAAGAAGCCTACCTTCTTTATCTTGAAAGTACGAGGTAAACCAAATGAGCAATGCTGTTTGTTATTTTTTTACTTTTCTGATAGAGGCTGTGATACTGTGGCAGTATTCCTCTAACCTTTTTACTGCCAGACGCAGACCCTGGATACAATTTGCAATGCTTTTCATATTTTATTTTACAATGTTTGCCGTATCCCTGCTGGAATCTATATGGCTGAATATGGCATTATATTTAGTCATGAATTTTATTTTCCTGCTTGCCCAGTATGATCTCAAATGGTATTCTGCGCTGTTTCATTCCGCTGTTTTAGCTGCCGTTATGGGAATGTGCGAATTGACCGTATACAGTGCGATTGAATGTTTTTTGCCTCATTTCCTTACAGAACCCAGACGGTTTCAAAGTATGATGGTTTTTATTATTTTCAGCAAAATGATTTTCCTTACCATTGTATATATCCTGATTCATTTATTGAAAGGGAAGCAGACACAGAACCAGCAGCATGACAAATCTGTTCTGCTTCTGATTTTTATTCCCGTTACCTCTGGCTTTATCATGCTCACATTGGTAAGTGTCAGCGACGCTTTCCAGCTCTCACCTCTCTTGAAAGGAACGGTTACGCTAAGTGCTTTTTTCTTACTGATAAGCAACCTGCTTGTATTTGGCATCAACCAGTACAACCTGAAAAAAAACATGGAATTTACACAGATACAGTTACTGCTTCAAAAAGAGTCTGACTCTACGGAATATTATGAAATGCTGCGTCTGCAAAACGAAAACCAGCGCATTTTAATCCACGATATAAAGAAGCATCTGCACTCCATTGATATGCTGAACCAGCAGAAAGAACATGATAAAATTGATACGTATTTGCACCAGCTGATTCATTCTTCTGACTTAAAAGAATGCACCCGGCTGTGTGAACACGAAATGCTTAATTCCATTTTATGCCGCTATATGCAGCAGTGTACTGACAGTCACATAGCTTTTCATGCTGATATACGAAGCGGAACGACAGATTTTATTGTCGACAATGACCTTACCTCATTATTCTGCAATCTGCTCGACAATGCTGTAAAAGCGGCTGAAAACATTCCGGAATCATTTATTGAAATTAGCACGGGCAAAAAAGAAAAAACTCCATTTACAGTTTTGACAGTCATTAACTCCTGCCGGGCAAATCCTTTCACAACAAGGGAGAACGGTAATTTGGCTATAAGCATACCCTGCAGCCATAAGCATGGTTTCGGGCTGAAAAGCATCCGCAAAATTGTTGCCAAATACAATGGGAATATGCAGATATACTACAACTCCGATACGCTGACGTTCCATGCAATCATTACTTTAAAGCGGCAGGGAGCATGAAAACCATAATTTCCCGGCATTCGCACTCCCATCTGCAATCCAAAGCAGCAGATTATCATCGTCTCCTGTTTCGCTGCTTCTGGAGAATATTTTTCTTCACTTCAAAAATCAGGCGGGGATATTTTTCTGCAAGTATGCTGGTTCGTCATGCGGATGATGGCAAGAAGTATCTGTATGATGTTTTGGAAATAAAAAAGAAACGAGCCGCCCGCTTGAGTGAAAATACCGTACGGTAAAAACCCATTTCTTCTGTTCTGTCAATCCCCCATTTTGATTTTTTGATAAATCCCCGTCGGCATTCTAATGCAGTGGGGGACTTTGGACAGGTACCCTTGTCCGATCCAAAAATGCCCGAACAAATACATCTATTCCACTGTATTTTTTGAACTCCGTAATATTTTTTGTTTCAAGTGTATCTAAGTCAAAGCGTATACCGTCGTCAAGAGCAATCTGCAGAATTTCTCTAAAAGCTTCCTTTATTTTTCCGCATAATTACTGATATTTTTACCCTGTAAATCTATATCTGTTATTGCCCTTGTATATTGCGCTCCCAGCAGCCTATACAATAAGATCCCACCTTTTTTAATGAAAGTATGCAATTTTTTTAAAATGTAGATTTTTATTAAAATATATTATTATGACCTCCCCGAAAGCATCTGAAGCAACAGCCAGTTTGCCCGAAAATTCCGCATGAGGTTCCAATATCCGATGCCCAGGAATCCATACTCTATAACTGTCCGAAGCTTTACCTCCATGCTTCGCACATCCTCAAACCACACCTCATGGGTGATTCCATACTGTTCATAAGCGTACCAGGGGCTTTGGGCTGTTTCATCGTATTGAATTGGGACGCCCTGTATGGCCGCACGGCGGACGGCTTCCACATTTCCCATAATCTCTGCAATGGATTCTCCCTGTACAAAGGGTAAGGTCCAGTCATAAGCATAGTTGGGAATTCCCATTAGAATCTGATTCCTGGGAATCTCCGTAACTGCGTAGTCGAGCACCTGGCGGACCTTGTTGATGGGAGCAATGGCCATGGCCGGTCCATGCTGATGCCCCCATTCATAGGTCATTAGAAATACTTGATTTGCACTGGCTCCAAGGAGCGCATAATCCATGCCCTCATAGAGCAGCCCTCTTTGTTCCCCGGAGGTCTTTGGGGCAAGAGCCACGGAAACCTGATAGCCTTCCCGGTTCATCACCTCACGAAGATTTCCCACAAAGGCGGCATAGCTTTCCCGATCCTCCGGAAGAATATATTCAAAATCCACATCCACTCCTGCATATCCCAGTTCTCTTACGGTCTCCAGAAGATTTCCAATTAAAACCTGCTGCATTTCCAGGTCCTCGGACACGGCTTTTACCAACTGATTGTTAAAGTTCCCCTGCTCGGAAAACGGGGTAAGTACAAGAATGGGCCGAACACCCATCTGCCATGCCAGGGAGATCATTCGATTCTCCGGTATCTGCGGCGGAATCAGGGCGCCGGCCGTTGTGAAGCCGTAGGAAAAGATCAAGAGCTCATCCAGATACAGCAAAGCTTCCCTCAGAACCTCTTCCTCAATAAAGGGATATGCATAGCCAGTCACATAAAGGCCGTTATCCTCCTGCCCCTGGTAACGAATTACCAGACTTTGTCCTGTGCGCAGGTAGGGCTGCTCCAGCAGGTAGGGATTGTTCTGGTAAAGCTGCCTTTGTGTCAGACCGTAGGCTGCTGCGATCTCCTCCGGTGTCTCTCCCTCCGATACTGTGTGGATGAGAGCAGGAATTAATACAAGTACTGCCATTCCTGCCGGCAGGTAGGGAAGCTCTGCCAGTTGATTGTCATAAATCAGCCTTTGCGGAGACACGCCGTATAAGGCCGCAATGCTTTGCGGCGTGTCGCCTGGCTGAACTATATAAATTTCCATCGTTACTCCTTTTTATTGTTATTTACTGCATCATCCCCGCCAACACCACGCTTGCCACGATCCCTGCTGCCGTGGCAAGCAAGGCTCCGGTCAGCGTGTGGCGGGTCTTTCGCACCTTAGCGGTCATAAAATAGACGCTCATAGTATAAAAAATCGTCTCTGTACATCCCATCATAATTGATGCAATCAGCCCCAGGCGGGAATCCGTTCCGTATTTTTGAAAAATATCCAACGCCAGTCCCGTAGCCGCTGATGAGGAAAACATGCGGACAATCACAAGCGGCACAAGCTCCGACGGAAAATGAATCAAATCCGTCGCATGGCTCAATACTCCGGACAAAAAATCCAGAAAGCCGGAAGCCCGGAGCACCCCCACCGCCACCATCAGCCCAATCAGTGTCGGCATAATCTGGATCACCGTCTGAAAGCCGTCCTTCGCGCCCCGGACAAAATCGTCATAAACCGGCCGCTTCATCAAAATCCCATATGCAACCACATAAAAGATCAAAAAGGGAACCAGTAAATCGGAAGTATAAAGAATGATACGAATTGCCGCCTGCATTGCTTTGACCGCCTGCCGAGAGCTTTTTTCTATTCTATGACGTTGAAAGTAAAAATATCTCTTTCTCTTACTCTTTTCCCGCCAAAAGCTTCTCCCTTTGACGCATCCGATACTCCCGCGGCGTCACCCGGTATGCCTCGCGGAATACCCGGTTAAAGGTCCTCTGACTTTCAAAGCCCGCATCCATATAAATCTCCGTAATACTGCGTTCCGTACATTCCAACAGATCGCAGGCATAGGAAAGCCGGATTTCATTTACATACCGGTTAAAATTCGTGTGAAAAACGCCGGAAAACACCCGCGACAAAACATACCGGCTGACCCCCAGTTCCAAAGCCATACCCTCTAGGGTCACAGGCTCGCGAAAATGAGCGGAAACGTAGGCCACCGACTGTTCCACAAGATCCCCGCTCCCCTGCCTGTTTCTTTCCGTAAGCCCAAGAAGAGGAATACACTTTGCCAGAAGGATCTGCACATACGCCTGCCCCGCCACCGGGTCCGGCTCCCCGGTCCATTTTAAGCACATCATGGCGTTTACGGCCTCGCCGGGCACTTTTTCCTTTGGCAACACCGGATTCTCGGGCGCATACTTTAAAAGCTCCTCCCCAAAAACACCGCATACACCCGGATTTGCAATCACATAGAAGGCTCTTCCCCGCTCCTTTGAAAATGCCTGGTAATGGTGAATCATATCCGGAAACACAATTCCAAGATCTCCTTCCTCCATGTGGTACAGCTCCCTCCCCATCCCCAGCTCCAGGCTTCCCCTGGTCACATAAACAAATTCCATCGCCCGGTGAAGGTGGGGCGCCGTATGCTCCGACTCCTTGTCTATCAGCCGGATATCCGGCCCTGCCGCTTCATAAAAAGGATACATTCCTTCCTCCCTTCCTGCAAAAAATGTCTGTTTTCTGTTCTCATCTGGCACGTAATTCTCCTTTTTCTCTGCTAAGATAAGCGTGTAAAGAAAAGAACCGGACAGCAAAAGCTTTTGCAAAGCTGTCTCTGACAGAAAGGAGGACCGGCATGAACCGAATCAGACATTTTATCAATGAGCTTCTGGACTTCTACGCAGTTTATTTCAGCCATGTATACCGCGCATAGAAACCCCTTATTTAAAAAGCATTGCCCCATAGAGTGCTTCTACAGGACAATGCCCCAATTTTACTGACACGGACAGCAAGCGTTACATCTACTGCTGTTTGTGTTATAGTGTACTTTTTCTAATTTATCCAGTAAGCATCCTCTTCCTGTCCCCTGAGCTGTTCTTTCAGCTTTGCATTCGCACCCTCCACATTCATTCTGGAAAGCACCAGGGTAATCACCAGATTGATAATCAGAGGAATCCAAAGGTACATAAAATAGAGCATCTGCATACAGGATTCCGGCTGAACAGTCAGGTTTTTATCGAATCCGCTTGCGGCAAGCAGCCAGCCTGCAATGGCGGTTCCAAGGCCACCTCCCAGCTTCACGCCCAGGGAGGTGCAGGAGTACATGGTTCCGTCCACCCGCTTTCCTGTTCTCAGATAGGTGTACTCGGAGCAGGAGGCTATCACCGCATTCATATCGCCCTGCCAGGGTCCCTGCCCAAAGGCTGCGATCCCCGTAAACAGCAGCATCAGGGGAACGCTGCCAAGATAGCCTGCCACGACTACCAGTGCCCGGCCCAGGGTACCAAGCATATAGCCCCTTAAGTTCAGCTTATACATGCCTTTCCATCTTGCTACCAGGGTGGGGGTAAATACAAGGGCCGCAATCAGCGGAATGTTCATGGCCCAGGAAAATACACCGTACAGATTTTCATTTTTCAAAACATAGGTCATGTAGTAAATGCCCATGTTTATCATTGCTGTATAGATCTGTTGGAGGATATACACCGCACAGATCATCAGATAAAACTTGTTGGAAGCCAGAAGCTTTGCGGCTGTGGCAAGCCCGTATTTTTCCTCCGGCTTATTCTTCCCTGCATCTTCACGCAGCTCCTCCTCGGAAAGCTCCTTTACGGACAGGGCGGAAATAGTGTTTACAGCCAGGCCGATAAGAGCATAAATAATGGCCACCGTTCTCCAGCCCCCGGCCCCTCCGCCGCAGGCAGCCACCGCCTGGATGGTGACGGACTGAATCAGCAGGCTTGTGCCGAATGCGAAGATAAACCGATAGGAACCCATCTGCACACGCTCCTTGCTGTTTTTCGTCACAAGGGCGGTGAGGGCGGAGTAGGCAATGTTGTTTGCTGTATAGAACACCGCATTTAACAGGGTGTAGGCAATAAAGAACCATGCGTACTGAGCCGTTTTTCCCAAATCTACGGGGATGGCAAAGATGGCGGCCAGTGTAAGGGCACAGCCGACATACCCGTAGAGCATCCAGGGTCTTGCCTTTCCGAGCCTGCTTTTTGTCTTGTCAATCATGGCCCCGAAAAAGATGTCCGTCACTCCGTCAAAGAGCTTGGAGGCCGCAATCAGCGAGCCTACCACACCGGGATGAAGTCCTACGGTGTTGGTAAGGTAAATCATTACAAAGGAGGATAGGAATGCATATACCACATTTCCTGCAATATCTCCGGAACCGTATCCCACTTTGTTGTACCATTTTAAATACGTTTTTTCCTGCATAAGTGCTCCCTTCTATTTTTAGTTCCGCACCGATTGTACAGTACCCGGCAGTATAGATGAATTTCCGGCCACTAAAAGATGTGTCCGTAAATCCATCTGGGTACTGCACAATCGGTGCTGTTAAATCATTTTAGTTCCATTTTTCCCCAAGTATCCGGTTCCGGATTCTGCATGCTAAGATACCTGGGTAAAAATATGGTTCCTCTTATTTCGCTGCAGTTCGCAAAGCAAACTGTAACTTACTTCTTCAGAAATGGTACAAGCTTTATTTGAAATGTAAATGTCTCTTCATCAAACCGATAGACTTCCTTAAGCCTTGGCCCGCAGCTGTTGGAGCCGATTCCGTTCTGGGCATAGTCCAGACACAAAATAGTACTGTCAGAGGACTCCAATTCATAGTAATGTGTTTTTCTCTCCAATTCCTCCTGTGTATAAATTGATGCGTTAAATGAGAAAGGCCGCCCGGATACTGCCGTCAGACCGTAAGTACCTCCCGATAAAGTCACATAATCACAATCCATATGGCTTCCATTCTCCTGGGGACGAAGATAGTCCTCATGGAGCTTTTGCACCAGGGCCTGGTACAATCCGTGAACGGCTGCCCTATGCTTATCCCGATAGCTCTCATACGGTCCCATGCCGTAATAAGATACCTGGTTAAGCTCATGATTCAGGAACAGACGGATTCCGAATCTGGGAAGCTCCGGGAATTCCATGTTACGCTTTACAAAAAGGGAAACAAAAAGCCCCCCGTCTGTCTCTACCTGCCAAACGGCTTCTATCCCCATCATGGGCTGCACCGCAGCCGCCCCCACGGACATATGGCTTTGTATCTCTACTCCGGTTTCTGTCCGGCTAATCAGGGCATCATAGGCACGCACATAAGCCCTGTCATACTGGGCACGCTGCCACTCCTGCCTGATATACATATCATTATCCGTAGGAGCACGCCAGATATTCACCTCCATAGGATGGTTCAGATATTCACGCCCCCCGAACTGGAGTCCGGAGAACAATCCGGTCCGCCGGTCAAAGCAATAAGTAAAGTTCTCTCCCTCCAGTACAAAGGTCTCCTCTGTTTCCGTGATCCTTATTGCTGCCCCTGCTGCGGACTTTTCAGACTTCATAAGCCTGCTTGCAGTCTGGTTTCTGTTATCCCCGGTCTTAAGGGGAAGCTCTTCATAGCCAAGCAGACAACCCGCCGGAACCAGCATAGTCTCTCTTTTCTGATAATAGGTGAATTTCAGATAGGACCGGCCCGATTCCGGTACACTTATCTGCAAGGGAATATTTCCCGTCTGTCCCGGTTTTATGGAACAGCCAGGAAGCACCCCGGTCTTCCGGTATGTGCCGTCACAGCTTACCTCATAATGAATTTCTATTTCCTCCTTTAGATCCGTAAAATCCAGATAACTTTGAAGCATGAGCATTCCGGCATCCGGATCATAAGATACAATCCTCACCGGACGGTACACATTGCGATATTCCAGCAGTCCCGTATGGGGGCGGCGATCCGGATAAACCAGACCGTCCATGCAAAAGTTTCCATCGTGAATAACCTCCCCGTGATCCCCCCCATAGTAATAAACAGTCTTTCCCTCTTTCGTTTTACCGTGGTCAATGGCATGGTCACACCATTCCCAGACAAATCCGCCGCACATAGTTTCATTTTCATGGAACAGCTCAAAGTAATCCTCCAGATCCCCCGGGCCGTTTCCCATGGCGTGGCTGTACTCGCAGAGAATCATGGGCTTTGCGGGGTCATGGGCCAGATAATCCTCAATCTCCTCAAAGGAGGGGTACATCCGGCTGTATAAATCCAGGTTGGAGTAGTCGTATGTCTTTCCACTCTTCCGGTATCTGGCACTCTCATAGTGGGTCAGCCTGGAGGTGTCATATTCCTTTGTCCACTTCAGGGCCTTTTCAAAGTTACATCCGTAGGCACTTTCGTTTCCCATAGACCAGATAACAACGCAGGGGCGGTTTTTGTCTCGCTCCACCAGACGGCGTACCCGATCCAGAATGGATTCCTCCCACATGGGTGCGTCCGCAATGGGTTCATTCCATCGATCGAATTTGTTGGCATCGGTATTATCCTGGTAATAGATTTCTGACGGCCCGTGGCTCTCTATATCTGCTTCTCCTATCACCAGAAAGCCGTATTTGTCGCAGAGCTGGCAGAATACCGGAGAGTTGGGATAGTGGCTTGTTCGGATTGCGTTGAAATTGTGCTGTTTCATTAAGGTCAAATCCGTGATCATCTGCTCCCTGCTTATGGCAAAGCCGGTCACAGGGTCGGAATCGTGACGGTTCACACCCCGGAATATCAGGCGTTTTCCATTAAAATACACGGTTTTTCCAATAATTTTTATCTCACGCAGTCCTATATGATCCGTGATCACCTCATGTTCCGTCTCCAACACCAGGGTGTAGAGGTAAGGCTCTTCCGTATTCCACAAAATCGGGTCCGGAATACGCAGTACGATGCCGTCCTCCCCCCGGAGCTTTCCGGAATCCGGAGAAAGATTTTCCGTTACCGGTATCTTTCCGGAAGCTACAAGGCGATTTTCCTGATCATAGAGAGAGACCGTTACCGGTATCTGCTCCTGAACAAAAGTGAAGTCTACCATTACTTTTGCGGTTCCATTTTCCAAAGCTGTCTTTACAAAATAGTCGCAGATCGTTTTCTTAGGACGCTTCAGCAAATATACATCCCGGAAAATGCCACTCATACGGAATTTGTCCTGATCCTCCAGATAGCTTCCGTCACACCACTTGAGAACCAGTACGGCCAGACGGTTTTTTCCCTCCGCAACAGCATGGCTTACGTCAAACTCGCTTGTGCTGTGAGACACCTGGCTGTAGCCGATGTAGGTTCCATTAAGCCATACGTAAAAGCAGGAATCCACGCCCTCAAAGTTCAGATATACCGCAGGAGCTTCCTCCTCCCTCTGATAGTCGAACTCCCGTATGTAGGCCCCGCAGGGATTGTCCTGGGGAATGTACGGCGGATCAAAGGGAAATGGGTAGCGGATGTTGGTGTACTGGTGGGTATCATATCCCGCCGTCTGCCAGTTGCCCGGCACCTGAATACGGTCAAAGGATGAAGCATCAAAATCCGGCTCATAAAAGGCATCCCTTAGCTCATAGATGCTTGGGTAGTATGAAAAACGCCAGTCACCGTTTAAGAGCCTAAACCGATCCGAATCCTCCCGGCTCTCTACAAGGGTGTCCATCCGCATAGATGCCGGAATGTAGTAGGCCCGGGGCGGCATGGTGTTTTCATGCAGGACTTTTAGATTTTCGTAGTTTCTTGGTACAATCATGAATTGCTAAACCTCCTGTTCCAGTTTTGTAAATATTTTATTTTCTGTTACTTTATTGGACTCTTCTTTTCCAATTGTTTTCCGTTCTTCTTATCTTAATCCATATTATAGTGATTTTTGGGCGAAACGTCCATGGACTGCATTAGACAAAACATGCACAAAATGATACAATTCTTTTATAAGGAGCCTTTTCGGACGAGCCATGTGATATAAAGCAGATACAGGCAGATAAAAATTTCAAAAAAGGGGGCAAGCAAGGGTATGTATATCAATTCCGCATATTTAAATAATTCTCTGGTGGATTTTAAGGATAAGAGCAAGCCTCTGATTGTGGGAAGCTGCGGAACGTATCATCTGTATACACGCCCGAAGCTTCCCACCTACCGACCCAGGGGACGGGTGGATTTCCAATTACTGTATATCGCTTCTGGCATTGCTCATTTTTATTTTGATCATAATGAGACGGATACGATTGTACCCGCCGGACATATGGTGCTCTACCGGCCCAGGGAGCCGCAGCGGTATGTGTATTACGGGAATGAGCAGACAGAAGTGTACTGGGTGCACTTTACCGGAAGCAGCGTGAAAAAAATTCTCCAGGGCTATGGCATTACGAACGAAATGCGAGTGCTTCCCACTGGAACCTCTCTGGACTATGCCCGGATTTTCAAGCAGATGATCCATGAGCTACAGCGGTGTCAGACTCATTATCCGGAAGTCTTAACCCTGCTGCTGCGTCAGCTTTTTATTCTGATTCACCGACAGCTTACCAGAGAACACACCCGGAAAAATGATTATCTGGATGCGGAAATGTCTCTTGCCATGCAGTTTTTCAATGATAATTACAATACGGAGGTGAATATCGAGGAGTACGCTTCCGCAAGGGGCATGAGTGTGAGCTGGTTTATCCGCAGCTTTAAGCAGTATACTCACACCACGCCCATGCAGTATATTGTATCAAGACGCATTACCAATGCCCAGATGCTTCTGGAGACCACCAATTACAATATTACAGAGATCGGACAGATTGTGGGATATGACAATCCCCTGTATTTCAGCCGGATCTTTCGGAAGCAGAAAGGGATGTCCCCCTCAGATTACAGAAAGTCAGGACAGATGGGAAATAATTAGATTCTTTGTATGGAAATGTCTGCTTTCAGATTTTCAGTCTGTCTTTTTATGCCCTGGCCGTAAACTCCTGTCTTCGCCCAAACAAATAGTCTCCCGGCGTCTTTGTCATATTGGATATCTGTTTCAAAAAGAGATCTATCTGCAGGCTTTTATTGGCCTGGAGCTTTTCCCGGATGGATGCCAGGAAGCTCTCCTTGCTTGTGGTATCCGTTCTGGCAAAGGTTTGATCCAGTTCTACTTTCTGAAGCTTTTCATACTGCTCTTCCTGCTTCTCTTTGTAATTCTTTCGATTGCCGTTTATAAGATTCAGATTCTTCATGGCCCACCGAACCATGAAGAAAGCGGCTTCTGTATCTCCTGACGTTTCCTTAAGCTTCTTATAGGTCTCATATTCCTTTGGGGCTTTCATTTCCATAGCATAAAGATACTCTTCCGAATGATCTTCGTGCACATAGCCGGCCCCATCTATCTGTATGATACGCTTTACATTATAATCCATCTCACAGTCGCTGATGCGTGTTCCCTTTGTGCCTATCCTGGCAATGGAACGCATGGCTTCCATGAAAGAAGACTTGGTTTTGTCATCCATAAACTGATCTGCAAGATATTGTGCCTTTTCCACGCCAAGTCCAATCTGTGCCAGCCGGTCCGCTTCTTCCAGTCCATGGACGTTGTGGGGGAGAAAATCATCCCGGATAATCTTATAAACATTATCCTTTAACTCCTGGCTTTTTCCTTTTAATGCATCGGTGATCGCATTGTCAATCCGGGCGTAGCCGGTGTGGACAGGCCTGACCGGACCTGTTTCTATCACGATCGGTTTCCGCTTTACGGGTGCCGCAGGGGATGTTCCTGAATTTTCCGGCAATGCCAGGGGCTTTTCGTTCAAAGGCTTTTTGGAGGAAAATTCTTCTCTTATCTTCGCATCCTGTTCCGGGGTTATCTGATCTCTCCAGGAGGTGATTGCCTGGGATGGTGCGGAATGATAGCAGGTGCATTTTATCATAGATCTTGAACCTCCTTTTGTTGCAGATATATTTTTTATCTGCCTTTCGCTGGAATATCTTTCATATACTTAATATATCGGAAGTTATAAAGAGGATCATAATCTGTTAAAAAAATATTAAAAATCTTTTTCGACTAACACCAATTTATTTTACGGTTTTCACGCTTCCTTTTTGGCAGGATATTCCCGGATTGCCGGCTGATGCTTGACAATATTTCTCATCATGCCGCTGTCAGCCACGATGCATTCTCCATTCATGCCGTCTGACATTCTGGTGCACATACCATAGGCCACAATCGCCACACTGTCAGCCGACGGAATCTCATCCATCTGATTGACAGTCATTTCCTCTCCTATCTCCTTTAATTTTTCCGGTGGAAGCTTCTGACAAGGCCCATTGTAAAAGTTTCCCGGAGTCATCATCCCGCCTGGTGCCACAGTATTGACGCAGATGCCAAAACGCTTCAATTCTTTTGCCAGTTCCTGCGTCATAGCGACCACTCCCCCCTTTGACGCTACATAATGAGCATAACCGCCAAATACCGGCTGCGACAAAAACGCAGAGTTTGAGGAGATCAGAACAATTTTCCCCTTTATATCATGCTCTATCATGTATTTGCTGGCATGCTTTGCACAGAGGAAAGAACCAACCAGGTTCACATCAACAACACGCCTGAATTCTTCCTCCGGCATATCGTAAACATGTGCAAATCCCCATACCCCGCCGGATGTCACCAGGATATCCAGTGAACCATAGGTTTTAACCGCAAATTCTACCATCCCTTTGACTTCGTCCTCTCTTCTCACATCTGTTTGAATATAGGACACCTTTTCATAACCGGCTCTCTTCAAAAGTTCCAGGGCTGTTTTTCCTTTCTCTGTGCTTGAACTGGCTAGCACAACACTTGCCCCTCCCTGAAGAAGTCTTTGTGCTATACAAAAGCCCAATCCGGAAGCTCCTCCTGTCACAATTGCCACTTTCCCTTTTACATACAGCATCTCCTCCAGAGAAGCCGTTTCCGTAATATAGCCATTCATAATTGATGTAATTAATGCTGTTGGATCAACCCCCATAATACCCTCCTTTTTCAATCTCTCTTTCCGGGGACGGCAAAAGCCATCCCCGGAAAGGCGAACATTCAGATAAACTTCGGGGCACAAATTGTAGCTTCGTGACCATGGAGCAATACTTTATCACCCGGCTTTAACGCACCCTTTTTACAAATAATCGTTCCATTATTAATCTCGTGCACATAGCTGTAGGTAATCTTCATAACACGGCCGATCTCTTCGCCGTCCACGTAAACCTTTTCACCCTCGTTTCCCATATTTCGGCCTTTGATGTGAATATCTGCATCTTCTACAGTAAAACCGACCACCTCTCGCCCGGGACCCTCCTCACGAACTTTTAAGAGAGCTTCCTTTCCGATAAATTCTTTTTCCCAGTTGATGCCACTTTCCAAGCCCACCTCAAAGGGATTTGTATGACGCAAATCCCGCATGTAGAAAAATCCGGCTTCACAGGGAAGTGTCCAGGCCATAACCTGAAATTCTGTTACCTCCCTGCCGCCTAACGTTTCAGCCAAGGCACACAGTTTCTTCTCCTGTTCAGGTGCATCTGCCTTGGAATAATAGATCTCATAGCCTACTTTCTCGCCTGTATAGCCTGCCCGATTGATATACACAGGAAGCCCATCGATCTCGTTGGCTTTTATCTGGAAAAACTTCTGGTCGTCCACAGGCTCCTTAACCAACGCATTCACCATTTCCAATGCTTTCGGTCCCTGTACCGCATACATTTCCCAGTCCTTGGTGATATCTTCCCACGCCACATCTCTCTCATCCTTATGGGCGGTAAACCATGCCTGCAGATCTACCTTAAAAAGAGTAGAGATCCAGAATTTCTGCTCTCCCATGCGGAAAACTACTACATCATCAATAATCCGGCCCGATTCATCCAGCATAGTCGTATAGCGTTCCCTGCCAATTGCCAGATTCCCTATATTCTTCGGAAAAATCATTTCCAGAAATGCTGCTGCATCCTTACCGGTAACCTCTATCAGCTGGTGCGTCCAAAGATACCAACCCACTGTTTTGCGAACCGCCATATGTTCGGATCGCTTCATATCGTCATATTTGTAAACATTTTTATACATTACAGGATATGGATATTTCATATTTTGCTCCTTTCTCTGACACGCCTAACAGAACTTGTCTACTTTCTTTGCAATCTTAATACGCAGCTTGCTTTCCGGAGAATCCTCCTCCCACAGAGACCACTGTGGATTTACCAGACTCTTTGTCATTCCATACCAGAACCAAAGATAAGCATCCGCCATCTTGGTTGAGCCGAAAGCACAGCTGTTTAACTCTTTGGGATCCAGCACATAGATACATTCCTCTTCATTGAATGCTTCAATCGTATAGTTAAAATGCATACTCTGCAGGAACATCTCCAAATAGCCGCCCATAAGACGCCCATCATCCTTACTGATGGAGTGAGGTACGCCCAGCCAGATTCGTAAGCCCTCTTTCGCAAAATCATCAATGAAAGTAGACTTGCCTGCTGCTTCCAGCACACAATGGATTACATAATCCACATGCTCGTTGGTTACCTTTCCCCCCCGGATAAGATCCTCAATTGTAGGCAGGATGTAGCTTGCCGCATTGGACATTGTAACCATAGGATAAGCACTCTTCCAGTTCTTCTCCATGTTGGTACCGTTGGAGAACAGGTAGTCGCAGTCTTCACGGAACATCATGGACTCTTCCACCGTATCCTCTTCCTTGGTAAATTTTATTTGATCTTCTGTCGCAACCGGCCCAAAGCACTCCCACTGTTCATGTTCCGGCATAGGGAACTTCTTCCGGCATTCTGCCACAATACGGCAATGTCGATCTCCAGCTCCTTTTGCCTCGACCATATGATACTCAATGTGCGGTCCGTCCGGACGCATTTTTGCCGCACAGTCCGCACATGCTTGAAGAGACTGTGTAGTAGAACGGCACAATTCTGTTCCTACCAGATCCCAATAACAGATATCCAACTCCTTTTCCGCACGGTAGGTGCCAAAATCATTTACACGACCGCACATCAAAAGATCCTCATCACCGGCATCGCCAATCAGGCCGCCTACGAAATTTCCCCGCATAAACGGATGCATATGAAGATTTTCCGCATTTTTCTCTCCATATCCGGGAATTGCAGTATTGACATAATAGAGACGATTGTACGCATTTGTGCACATAGCCTGGCTTCGTGCCGCATAATCCGGCTCAATAATCCGGAATGCCTGCATAATCGCCGCAGCTACAACATTTGTATACCTCTGGCAGTAGTGGGCGGCATCGTGATAAGAAATCATCTTATCCCAGGGGGATTTTACAGGATACAGACCTGTGCCAACCTCCTTTGGCAGGCGTTCAGTAATTTTCTTACTCATAACTTAGCTCCTTTCTTTGATTTACTCATTGTTGCACATTGTCTATAACTTATAAAAATATTATATATTTTTCCAGTTATTATGAACAGACTGCACAAAGATGAAAGTTAGAGATAACGCTAGAACATTTTTATGCCCATATTCATCAAATTTCACCCCCTGACAGTGCCGGATGCAAAATCAAGGGCACAAAACAGATACCGACAGGGCTTCTTAAGTCATCAAATCGTAGGCTTTTTGAGGAAATATAGATTTTGTGGAAAAAAAGTATTATAATTTAAGAAAATAAGCGTGGACAAACATAAGAAACTATTTTTGATTGTACTGCAAAATGATGTACAGCTTTTTCCCTAATGGAGGGTTCCCATGAAATTAAATTTGGAAATTATCCGAACCTATCTGCCTGAAAATGCAACTCTTAAGTCTTATAGCATCGAAACGCACAAGCTTATTTTCCGCCGCCCCATATTTTACGAGAAAGGCATGACACTCACGGAAGGATGTCTTTATGTCATGCGGGTAAAGGATCTGCCCGCCCCTGCTTCTGTTCCAGGCATAGGTATCATATGTGTGGGTGAACGAATCCCCTCCGCCTGGTTTACCAGCGGCATTCAAATGCTCTGGATTCCAACGGAGATCAGCCCCATTACTATTTTAAATCAGGTCAATCAGCTCTATGATCACTTTGATGACTGGGATGAAAGGCTGCGGGATGAATTGGAAAAGGAAACTGATTTTGATATTCAACGCCTTTTGCTTCTTGGCACTGATATGTTAGAGAATCCTATAAATGTAGTAGGAAATACACTTCAGTCGCTTTTTAATGTGAAATTTCAACCGGACAGCCACGGTAAAATTCATTACCATATTGACGATTATCCCCACGATATGGACTTAAACCATTTAGAGCTTGTCAAACAAGTATGCACTCTGGAAAGAGCTTTGACAACGCCCTATTTGTCATCCATTGATCTGCCGGATAGACAGTATTACTGCAACAATTTGTATCCAATGGGACATTTCGTAGGTTGTATCAGCATCGGAACCATTTTCCGTCCCTTTCGGGAAAGCGATTTTCCCTTGGCCGATCACTTTTTTTCCTATTTTCAGACAGCATTTTTCAAATACCTGCGTAATAACAGCCAGATACAATCTTCTGAGGAAACAGCCCTCCAAAAGCTTCTACGCCAGGAAAGTCTGACAAAGGATGAGAAAGCTCTGTTTCGCCTGAATCCAAATGAATCTTGGATCCTTTTCAAGCTCAAAGAAAAAAAGGGAAAAAACGCTCTCCCCAGAGATTACATGTACAGAACCTTAACCACCTTAATAGCACAGAATCTTTATGCATCCGTATTCCACAAAGAAATTATCGGGTTCATCCGTCTGCAGGAAAATGAGGAGACAATTCTGGATACCTTTGACACATTTATTGGACGCATGGATTACTATGCCGGCTTAAGCAACCACTTTCGTGAACTGGAGCATATCAACGACTACTTACTGCAGGCACACTATATGACGGAACACTACTCCCAACCACCTTATACACAAAATCTGTTCTTTTTTCAGGAGCACACTCTGGATTATCTGCTTCACACCTGCACCCTGGAAATGTCCGCTACATCTCTAATCCCCGGAAATCTCTTGTATTTGCTGGAGTACGACCAAAAGAAAGGAACCGAGTACATAAAAACCTTAGATGTCTATCTTCAAAACGAGATGAGCATCACCAAAACCGCAGAAGCTCTGTTCATTCACCGTACCAGCCTTATGAAACGTCTGGACAAGCTGATACGCCTGTTGGACGACGATCTGCACAGTCCAAAAACCCGGCTCACTTACCGCCTATGCCTGGCTATGCTGAAGAATGAGGGGATGAAATCTTTCTATTAGATTTCTTTCCGTCCATAATCTTGCAATAAACAACCGCCACCGCCGTACTCACAAACGTCGCCACAATCGCCGGTCCCACGATCGCCGCCGGATTCACGCTTCCATATTGACTGCGGTAGGCAATGATATTCACCGGAATCAGTTGCAGCGATGAGATATTTATAATGAGAAACGTACACATCTCATTGCTCGCCGTTCCCTTCGGTACCGGAGGACGGATGCCTTTGCTGCCTGCACGTACTCCCTCTTTTCGTCGTTCCTCCTCCAGTTCCTCCAGTGCTTCCATAGCTTTTAATCCTGCCGGTGTCGCCGCCCAGCCCAGGCCGAAGATATTGGCAATCACATTGGTTGTTATGTACTCTCTTGCCTTGTGACCTTTTGGAATCCCCGGGAACATAAAATTGATAAAAGGCTGCAGCTTTCTCGCCGCCTGTCGGATCATTCCGCTCTTTTGGGCGATCTCCATAAGCCCCACCCACAGGGACATGACGCCGGTCATGGTGATGCACAGGCTTACAGCATCCTTTGCAGAATCAAGAGCTGCTGTAGTAAGCTCTGGAAGCCTTCCCTGGAATGCGCCATATACAACACCCACAAGCAGCATAGCTCCCCATAAATAATTTAACATTTTACACCATTCTTAACTCTTTTACTATCAATATATTATCTTGTGTCCCGTCCCATGTTTTATCCCAATATTTTTCTTAATTTTGCACATTCTTTACGCATTTTAGCAAATTTTTCCACGGAAATTATTTTCATTTTTACTCGATATTTGTCAAAATTGGTATTGGAATATTGCGAACTTTTTGATATACTTACAAAGAAGAACGTGCTACTATCGCAGAAGGAGGAGACACAATGAAAAACACCGGTGTAGTTAGAAGACTAGACGAGCTGGGACGTATCACGCTTCCAATGGAGTTACGAAAGGTATTTAACATTGAAGAACGTGATTCTCTCGAAATTTATGTTGAAGACGACAAAATCATTTTAAAGAAGTATGCGCCAACGGATATTTTCACAGGAGAACGGGAAGATTTGATCGAATACCGCGGCAAGATGGTGTCTAAAAAGACCATAGAGGATCTTGCAAAACTTGCTGAATTGATTTAAATATCCGTAGTTGGAAACTACACTTATTACCAAACTACTGATTTTTCTACATACCAAACCGGGCCCATAGCTATGGAGCCCGGTTTTTTTAGCCATAATATTGTCTGTGTCTTAGGCAATGTCATTAAGTTAAGCTTCAAAAAATGACCGGCGTAGGGGATGAGGACCGCTTTACCACCGATGTGCTTGTGAAGGCGAAGCATTCCTATATCTCAGCTCTTATTTTGCTCCAGCAGCTCCTGATAAATATCTCTACGAGATACTCCCCGGTCTCTGGCTACCAACCGCATAGCTTCCTTATGCGTATTTCCCTGTTCCTCATAAAGCTCCATATGCTCCTCAAGGCTCAATTCCCGCCAGGCCTCCTTTTGTTCCTTAAGTATCTCCTCAGCCGCCTTTCCCTCAATAACCAGCACGCACTCTCCCTTAGGCTCTTCTGTCTCATAATAATGAACCGCATGTTCAAAGTCTGTCCGGAATGCAGTCTCATATTTCTTCGTAAGCTCTCTTAAAACCGTCAGTCTCCGGTTTCCCAAAAACTCATAAAGCTCCTTTAATGTCCTTCTAAGTCGGTGGGGAGCCTCATAGATAATGATGGTTCTCGTTTCCCCTGTTAGCTCCTTCATCACTACCTGCCGCTCCTTCTTATCCGCAGGAAGAAAAGCCTCAAAAGCAAAGCGTCTGGTACTTAACCCCGAGAGGGTAAGAGCCGTAATGCAGGCCGAAGCCCCCGGAAGAGAAGTTACTTCAATTCCCTCTTCTGCACACATTTTCACCAGTTCCTCTCCCGGATCGGAAATACCCGGAGTTCCTGCGTCTGTAATCAGCGCAATCTGCTTTCCCTGCCGAAGTTTTGCAATCAGCTCTCTGCCCTTTTCATACTTGTTATACTCATGATAACTAGTCATAGGGGTATGAATCTCAAAATGATTCAAAAGCTTAATACTGTTTCTGGTGTCCTCCGCTGCGATCAGGTCTACTTCTTTTAAAGTGTGAAGCACCCGAAGAGTAATGTCCCCCAGATTCCCAATGGGCGTGGCACATAAATATAATTTTCCCTGCATCTTTTAATCCTCACTCAAAAGCCCTTCCGCCGTGTAAGAGCATTTTGCATTCCATAGCAGCCATTCCTCACAGCCGCTGTCATAGACTGCCTGTATCTGTTCTCGGATCTGCTCTCCCTCATAGCTTTGGCGGTGTGAAATCCAGACAGCAGTAAAATCCTGGAGCCATGGGCGCACAACAGCTCTGTGTTCCCCTTTGGGAATCCCCGCAAGAATCTCTCCCGAAGCCTCAAGCGCTGCCGAAACTGTCTCATAAGGCATAAGATCCGGATACTCGATACCATACACTCCCTCCCTGTAATGAGAAGGATAGACCATGGGACAGATATAATCAAGATGCCTTGCCATGGCTCCATAATCCTGCCCTACAAGGGCTGCATCATTTTCATTGTCAATCACGGTTCCAAATACATCCGCCGACACCTGGATGCCAAGGGGTGAAAGCTGCTCATAGGCATATGCTGTAAACTCAGTAATAATATCTGTCTTAGATTTGCCCAAAGCCTCTGTACCGTAGTCTGCTTCCTCATCGGTAATCTCCGTAGGAAATCGAATGTAATCAAACTGAATCTCGTCAAAGCCTGCCAAAGCTGCCTCCTTTCCCAGATCGATAAGATACTCCCATACCTCTCTCTCGTAAGGGTTCACCCAGGCCAGACCATTTTTATCCCGAAAGATACTGCCATCCTTTTTGCGGATGCAAAGCTCCGGATGTTTGTCTGCCAATAGGGGATCTTTAAAGGCCACAATCCTTGCAATCAAATAAAGATCCTGTCCCTTCAAACGTTCTATTAGCTCTGGCAGATCTCTGATATATCTCACACCAGCCCCCATCTCTTCTACCATAGGCTGGTCCATCTTATACGTGACAATGCCCTCGTCATTCTTGATATCTATGACCATAGCGTTAAGCTCCGTATCTGCCGCAAGCTGCTCCCGATCCGCCATTCCCTCATGACCTGCCATGGGGCCGGTGATATAGATCCCCTTTACCTTCGGCAGATCTTTCTGCGGCACTATCTCTGTCTCCGAAAACTCTTCCTCCTGCTTCTGGTCCATAGCAGTGTCCGATCCTTCTGTAACTGCCTGCTCTGATTCTCTCGCCTCTTCTGGCATAGTCTGCTTTTCTTCGTCTGCGGCTTCCTCTTCCGGCTCCTCCAAGGGGACCGCCTGCTGTACTGCCGGCATCTCCGCTTCCGTCTGGCGGATACAGCCTTCCATAAGCACAAGCCAAAAGAGTGTTAAAACCGGCACAAGAATTCCTGCCTTCTTCAATTCTTTTCCTCCATCCAGCCGTTAAGCGCACCTACACAGCCATCCCATGCTTTATCAATATCCATAGATATCATAAATCTCATCCGTATAAACCCCCTGTGCTTTATATACAATCAGAGGTTTTTCCACCGTAATCCGGGATCTTCCGCCAGACAGCGCCTCAATAAGCACCATATTGGGCTCCTTATCCACAAAGGGATACACCAGACGCATTCGTTTGGGCTCCAGCTTATATTGCACCAGAAGGGTCAAAATCTCCGCCAGGCGGAATGGCCTGTGAACCAGGTAAAAACGTCCTCCCGGACGGAGTACCTTTGCCGTTTGGCCCACTACATCCTCTAGGGTACATAGGATCTCATGACGGGCAACTGCCTTTGGCTGCTCGGGATTTACCAGGCCGTGATTTCCCGTCATATAGGGAGGATTACAGGTAACTACATCAAAAGAAGCAGCTCCAAAAAGAGCTGCCGCTTCTTTTATATCTCCGGTCACAATAGAAACCGATTCCTCCAGATGATTGTATGCTACGCTCCGTCTGGCCATGTCTGCGCTTTCCTCCTGGATCTCCAGTCCGGTAAAATCCCGGCCTTGGGTTTTTCCCCGCAGCAGTATGGGTATGATTCCTGTTCCCGTTCCCAGATCCAGTACCCGTTCTCCCGGCTTTACCTTTGCAAAACCAGACAAAAGAACCGCATCCATGCCAAAGCAGAATTTCCGGGAGTTTTGAATGATCTGATATCCGTTCCTGTGAAGCTCATCCAGACGCTCCCCTTCCTTCAGCTCAATTGTCATCTAACTTTGATTTTCCTTCCTGGCGCTCCAGTGCCTCCAGCTTTTTCAGCTCCTTATCGGCAACATCGCCCTTTTCCTTTCTGCGTCTGGGACGGAATTTAAGATCGTCCACCTTATACTCCCGAATCTCCTTCTCGTCTCCCTCCAGGGTAACGATCACCTTTACCTTCTGACGAAGTACGTTGACGCTCTGCACCTCACCCTTCAGTCCGTCACTGGCGGTCACATGGTCTCCCACATTTGGCAGACGGCTGTTGAGTTCCTCGTAGGTTTCCTGCTCATGCTTTAAGCAGCACATCAGTCTGCCGCAGACGCCAGAAATCTTAGTGGGATTTAAGGAAAGGTTCTGCTCCTTTGCCATTTTAATGGAAACGGGTATGAATTCTGATAAATGGGTATGACAGCAGAGGCTTCTGCCGCAGATGCCAATTCCCCCTATAATCTTTGTCTCATCTCGAACACCGATCTGCCGCAGCTCAATCCGTGTCTTAAATACGGCGGCCAGATCCTTGACCAACTCCCGAAAGTCAATACGGCCATCTGCCGTAAAGTAGAACAATACCTTATTATTATCAAAGGTGTACTCTGCCTGAATCAGCTTCATCTCCAGATTATGCTTTCGAATCTTTTCCAAACAGATCTGAAAGGCTTCCTTTTCCTTCTGCCGGTTGGCAGCTTCTTTTGCATCATCCTCCGCAGTAGCAATCCGCATGACGGGCTTTAAAGGCTGTACCACCTTGGTTCCTTCAACTTCCTTGGTCCCTACTACTACATATCCATATTCCACCCCTCTGGCAGTCTCGACAATTACATGCTTTCCTTTGGGGATGTACAGCTTTCCGGGAGAAAAGTAATACACCTTTCCTGCATTCCGGAATCTGACTCCGATCACTTTTTCCATCTCAATTCTCCTTTATGGTCAGCAGAAGAAGTTCCATGGTCAGCTCAAAATTCACATTAGCTTTCAGACGCACCTTTGCCTTCTCCAGCGCTTCTATAATCTGTTCCAGACCCTCATAGGATATCTTTGTGGCCTGTAGACTAATATAATTGATCTCTTCTGAAAATACAAGGCTGTCCACCTGTCTGGTAGCCTTAAACAGTAAAACATCCCGATACCAGAGCGCCAACAGGTCCAGATAATCATTGATATCCGCCTTATAGTCTGATACCTTTCTTATCGCCTCTGTAATCTCCCAAAGCTCCATATCCCCCATATGGCGGACCAGATGAATTGCATGATCTTTAAGCTCTCCAAAATGCTCAGACAAAGCCAGCATCCGGGCCTTTCCCACATTACCTCTGGCAAAAGCAGTGCAAATATCTGCCTGATAATCGGGAACCCGCAATCGCTCCATCAAATAACTTCTTATCTGGCAGTCCTTTACCGGGCGCAGCTTTAAGGTTACACATCGGGATAAAATCGTGGGAAGAAACGCTTCCGAATTTGTAGTCAGCAGAAGAATCACGCCATAAGCCGGCGGTTCCTCTATGGTTTTTAGCAGCGCATTCTGCGCTTGAACTGTCATTTTTTCTGCTTCATCTATCAGATATATTTTATATGGGCTGCTGTATGGGCGAATCTGAATATCACCGCAAAGCTGCTCTCGAATATCCTCTACCCCAATAGATCCCGGCTTTTCATGGTGGACATTGATAATATCTGGCTGGTTGCTGCTGATTGCCTGCTTGCAGGAACGGCAGATTCCGCAAGGAGTAATTCCTCCCTTTTCACACTGCAGGGTCTGGGCAAAGGTTTGAGCAAGCAGATTCTTTCCCGCCCCTTCTTCTCCATCCAAAATATAGGCGTGGGAGATCTTTTTTAGACGAATGGCATTTTGCAGATGGCTGATTATCTCATCATGTCCTATAATGTCTTTAAAATCCGGCATGGAATCTCCCCCTCCTTTAAGTATGGTAAATTTAATTCCCATCTTTCACTGCTTACGAGCATAGTATAACACATCTCTTGTATAAAAGACAAACTTTTTACATTACCATTTGTTTCTGAATATAAGCAGTAATTTCCTGAATGCAGTCCTGAAGATTATTATTTAAAAATCTTCGCTCTATATTAGCCTGAAGGATTCGTTCTTCTGCAAAGTCTTTACTGTCTGTAAGAAATCTCCGACAAAGTTCAGCATACCTTGGCTGCTCCTGACTCCGCTCCCTGTCAAGGGCCCTTTGAAGACGTTCTCCATCCTCCACCTCAATGTAGACAGGAATTACTATATTTTCGCCATAATATTTTCGAACTGCCAGAAACGAATCCAACACTCCTATCATGACATAATGATAATGATCCAAATCAACATGATTTCCGGCGGCAGTAAAATACTTCCAGATTCCGTGAACTGTCTCATAGGTGCGCAGCTCAATAACTTTTCCCGCTGCCTCCATCCGCATCAGTTCTTCCTCATCCGTAAAATGGTATTCTACTCCTGGCGTCTCCTTTGCCCTCATGGGACGGGTAGTGTACGGAATTATCGGGCGAAGTCCGAGCTTTTTATTTTCCATCAGGTTTTTATATATGGTATCTTTTCCTGTAGAACTTTTTCCTAATATATAAAAAATTTTTCCCATTCTATTATTCTCCTACTGCCTGTCCATCGTGCACCTATTAGAAAGATGATTCCTTCAGCACTGCTATCCTTCCATTTGAATCCAAGCCATGCAGCCTGTGTCCTGCAGCAACACTTGTTTTTAGTATACTGCAAATTTGTTCCGTAAGAATCTCACCGGGAGCCACCAGCGGAATCCCTGGGGGATAAAGATATAGATATGCGCCGCAAATCCGATTCTGGCATTGGCTCACTCCCAGCCATTCCTTTTCCTGCTCCAATGCCATTCCCAGGGGTAAGGCAGACGTGGTTTTGGAAAGCTCATAATTTCTGCCGTCTCCTGACTGGTCTATTCGCTTGGTTCTTTTGTCTGTATCTAAAGAATACTCCAATTCATAAAGAGCATGATTTAACTGCCAAAAGTCTTCCTCCCTGTCAGAAACACTGGAAATCCCTGTCACATATAGATTTGTTGCCATTTCCATCTGCAGGCGATATTGCATCAGCAGGCGTCTGGAAAGCTCATATCCAGAAATCTCATTTTTTTGAGCGTAAATCACCAGTCTGGAATTATCAAAATCCCAAATTCCGGCTCTTCCTATAATCTCTTTTCCAACTAACTTCAATCTTTTTAACTTCCCACAGCTATCTCGAAAGTTTTCAAGCCGCTTTGTATATGCTGCAAATAGTGTCTGCCCCTGTTGCTCCATCTGCTCCATGCAATTATCAATAGATGCCATCAGTACATAAGAAGGGCTGCTGCTCTGATATACAGAAAGATAATAGTGCAGCCTCTCCCGATCCACTAATTCACCCTGCATATGCAGAAGCGCTGTCTGAGTGAGTGCAGGCAGAGTTTTATGTACACTCTGAATTACTACATCTGCTCCTGCTGTCAATGCATCCTCCGGAAAATAGGAAGAAAAGGGAAAATGCGCCCCGTGAGCTTGATCAACGATCAGAGGAACCCCATACTTATGGCACGTCTCTGCAATAGCCCTTACATTCAGGCAAATCCCCTCATACGTAGGCGACGTTATAAATACAGCTTGTATCTCTCTGTGTTCTGCCAGAGATTTTTCCACATCTTCTGATAATATTCCTCCGTTTATCCACAATTCTTCTAAGAATTGTGGATAAATATACCAAATCTGCAGATTTCTAAGTCCGGCTGCATGATAAGCGCTGCGATGGCTGTTTCTTGCCAGCAAAATCTGCCCTTCTGAGCGGGTACAGCCTGATATGGCACTTAAGACGCCAGCGGTACTTCCGTTTATCAGAAAATGCGTCTCATCTGCCTTATACAGTCTGGCCGCTCTTTCCTGAGCCTGTACTAAAATTCCATTTTTCTGAGGATGATGCAGATCATCAAATCCTTCTATTTCCGTAATATCTATCTGATAAGGAATTCCCGTTCCTCCCATATGCTGCTTATGCCCCGGCATATGAAATCCATAATAGCCGGATGCTCCATAAGCCATAAGCTTTTCATACAATGGCCCGTTTGATATATTCTCATCTCTCATCTTTGTTCACACAACTTCTTCCTCTAACAGGGCCGCCATTTTAGGAAACGGCTCTAAACTTCTTTTTAAAATTCCTTTCATGTAAGCAATCAAAATGCCATAATTGGTCATAGGTATATTTCTTCGTTTCGCCTGTTCTAACCGATACTGCATCTCCCTTTCCTGCAGCATACAGCCTCCACAGTGGACAATGAGCTGATACATAGAAAGCTCTTTTGGAAAATCTCCTCCGGATGTAAAATGAAACTCTGGTTTCTTCCCTGTATATTCTTCTATCCATCCAGGGAGCTTCACTGTTCCAATATCCTCACACTGGCGGTGGTGAGTACACCCCTCTGCAATCAGTATCCGATCCCCATTCTGTACTTTTTCTAATGCATAAGCCCCTTTAACGGCTTGAGAGAGACTACCCTTATAACGGGCAAACAAAATAGAAAAGGAAGTAAGCAAAATGTCCTTTGGCGTCTCTGCATCCACTTTTTCAAATACCTGGCTGTCTGTAATTACTATCTTAGGCTTCTGTCTAAAAAGTTTTAGTGTATCTTTAAGCTCTGTCTCTTTTACTACTACAGAGATTGCTCCAGACTCTAAAATGTCACGGATTGTCTGCTGCTGGGGCAGAATGAGCCGACCTTTGGGTGCGCTCTTGTCAATGGGAACCACCAGAACCGCTACATCCTGAGGCTTCAGCAAATCCCCTGCCAGCCGCTTTTGCAAATTCTTCTTTGGAATCATGTTTGCCAGCTGTTCCTTCAATTCCTGAATTCCCTGTCTGTTCTTTGCACTGACCCAAACTGCATTCGTTTTCTTAGTTCCAAAGGTTTTTGAACAAAGATCGCTTTTATTATATACAATTAGAAAAGGAATCTGTCTCTCTTTCAGCTCTTCCTCCAGCCTCTGTTCCACATAGTCGATGCCTGTCATCCCATCAACAACCAGAAGCGCCAGATCCGATTTTTTCAAAAGATCCCAGCTTTTCTCCGCACGAAGTTCTCCCAACTCTCCTTGATCATCCAATCCCGGAGTGTCTATGAAAAGAACCGGGCCAAGGGGCAAAAGCTCCATAGCCTTATAAACCGGATCTGTTGTAGTCCCCTTAATCTCAGATACAAGAGCTGTATTCTGATCGGTAATCGCATTGATCAAACTAGATTTGCCTGCATTGCGTTTTCCAAAAATACCAATATGGATTCTTTCTGATAAAGGGGTATTATTTAAGCTCATGGTCTCCTCCTGTCTATTGACTGTCAGCTTCTTTATCTTACTATAAAACATCAGGAATTGCTACCATACAGAAAAAATAATTATCAATCTGGTCTTGATCTAAAAAGCAGGAGCATTTATCTGCCCCTGCTTTCCGATTCCTTAAAAGATTCTTCTTACTGCAAGAATGTTCTTATAATTTGCTGGTGATGTATACTTAATTCCTGTAGCTGCTGTGCTGGCATGTACGATAGTATTGTTGCCGCAATAAATAGCTACGTGGCCGCTATAACAAATGATATCACCCGGCTGTGCCTCTGAGAGGCTTACTCCATATCCTACACTGCGCATTGCACTGGATGAATGGGGAAGGCCCACACCAAAGTTTGCATAAACACTCATTACAAACCCTGAACAATCCGCACCATTTGTAAGACTCGTTCCACCATATACATAGGGATTACCTACAAACTGACTTGCAAAGGATGCCACAGCATTTCCACTGCTGCTTCCGCCGCCATTACCCAAAACGGAATTCTGGCTGGCACCTGTCTTTGCTGCTACCGCTGCCGCCTTTCTCTTTCCTTCTTCCTTCGCTGCCTCTTCCTTCGCCAATCTGGCCTCTTCCTCTGCCTTAGATTCAGCCTGCACAAAATCTGTACGAAGATCTACAAATTCTTTGGATACCCAGCCATCACCTTCCTCAATGGATACCTGTACCCAGTCACCTTCTTCTGCAGTTACAGTCAGCTCTTCTTCTTCTCCAATCAAACCCAGGATGCTGGCTTCTGTGCTGGCTTCGCTTCTCACCCGTAAAGTTTCTGTTGTAACCGTAGCAACCCGACTTCCTACCTCTTCTGCCAAAGTCTCAGCCGCTTCACCAGTTACCACATAATCACCTTTTACATAACCCGTCACGCTTCCAGAAGTGATCTTATACCAACCGTCCACTTCTTCTTCAATGGTTCCGGCAGATTCATCATAAAGCTTTCCGAGAATCTCTCCTTCTTCATTGGGTAAACTCCTTACATTCACATAATCATTTACCTGTGCGATGCAGATGCCTTCATATTCGGAAGGAGTCAACTCATCTACCACCTTCTCATCTATTGTAGGATCTGCTGTATGTGCTTCTGTCAGCACCGATGCTATTCCTTCTTCTCCAAAAGAAGAAAGATTGCTGGCTTCCACCTTGATTCCTCCAAAACTAAAGCAAAGGGCTCCGGTCAAACATAATGTAGTCAATTTATAAATTATCATTGTTTTCAACTATCCTCCGTAAGATTCTCAACTTAATTATTACAAATTTGTTAAGACTTATGAAAGAATTATAACAGTATCATTACTTCTTGTCAACAGTTTCTGCTATTTTCTACGGTTTTTCCAAGATTTTCAATGCTGCTTCTCTTGACTTTCTTATCGATTTTGTTAAAATATAAGAAACGATAATCATTATCGTTATTAAAACACCTTTTACGCATTATTTCTATACATAAATCATGCGTAAATATAGGAAACACCTCACGGATATCCCTCTATGCAAAAAAGCATGGACAGATCAAGGAAAGGAGATTTTTATGACATCCTTGAAATACAGCCGCCAAAGAGAGTGTATCAAAAGCTTCTTGCTTTCTAGGTATGACCACCCCACAGCGGATACAATCTATATAAATGTAAAAAAGGAATTTCCCAATATCAGTCTGGGAACTGTCTATCGCAATCTTTCTCTTTTAACAGAGTTAGGGGAAATCATTAAGATTACCACAGACGGTGCTGATCGGTTTGATGCTCACTTAGAACCTCATTCTCATTTTATATGCAGGAAGTGCCGCAATCTTCTGGACATTCATATGGAAAATGAGGATTTTATCAACACAGAGGCTCAGAAAAATTTCCCGGGGCAGATAGAAGGACATACTGTACAGTACTATGGAATCTGCGGCGATTGCCTCCGCAAGTAATTACCAAAAAATATTTTAAATATCTCTTGACGCTTTTACAAATCTGTGCTATGTTAATAACAGTAATCATTACTATTTTAAAACACTAAAAATTCTATATAAGAAAAGGAGAATAAAAACATGAAGAAATTTGTATGTCAGGTATGTGGTTATGTTCACGAGGGAGATTCCGCTCCCGAGAAATGTCCCCAGTGCGGCGTTGGTGCGGACAAGTTCACAGAGCAGGCAGGAGGCCTTGACTGGGCTGCTGAGCATGTAGTAGGCGTAGCCAAGGGTGTCAGCGAGGATATTCTTGAGGACTTAAGAGCAAACTTCAACGGCGAGTGCTCTGAGGTTGGTATGTATCTTGCTATGGCAAGAGTTGCTCACAGAGAGGGATATCCGGAGATTGGTCTGTACTGGGAGAAGGCAGCTTACGAAGAGGCTGAGCATGCTGCTAAGTTTGCAGAGCTTTTGGGTGAGGTAGTTACTGACAGCACCAAGAAGAATCTGGAGATGAGAGTTGCCGCTGAGAACGGTGCAACCGCAGGCAAGTTTGACCTGGCTAAGAGAGCTAAAGCTGCGAACCTGGATGCTATTCATGATACCGTTCATGAGATGGCCCGCGACGAAGCTAGACATGGAAAAGCATTTGAAGGTCTGTTAAAGAGATACTTCGGTTAATTCACAGAGAAAGTTTAGGGTGCATCGGTTCTTCCCGACGCACCCTAAATTTTTGCTCTATCTCTTCTCATATGTACTTATACCTTTTACTTCCTTTTCGTTTTCTCTGTCGTATATGTTCATCGCTATGCCATGGCAAGCCGTTGTTTTACTTGGCGCATATCACCTTCCAGTACATTAACACGGGTGAGCAGAAGCTCTCTCTCTTCCTTTACCCGCACTGCTTCCTCAAGCTTACGAACCAAATCAAGATGCCCTTCCGCTATAATTCGAATATTCCTGTTTGTCACATTCTCAAGATTCACTTCAATCGTTTTAACTCTTTGCTCCAGCCTACTGATGGAACCTTTCATGTCCCGCATGTCCGCTTTCATGTCCTGCATATCCGTTTTCATACCCTGCATATCTGTTTTTATGCCCTGGATTTCTGCTAAAATAAGATCAAATCTTTCACTATCCGTCATGCTCATCCTCCTTTCCTCAAAATATTTGTTTTATGTAGGTAACGCAAGTATAACATAATCTATTTGCTGCGTCTATAATGAAATTTTGAAAAATTTTGAAAAATCAACCCCCGTATGTTGACATTTCTACTCTTATGGTATAATATATCAATATCTACACATAGTATTAAAAACTACATGTTGTAATATATAAAAAAGGAGATGCCATATGAAATTAGAACTTCAAATTAAAGATCCCGGCAGCGCCATTACCCATTTTATCGGAATGCTTATGGCCGCATTTGCCGCAACCCCCTTGCTCATCCGGGCAGCCCGACAGCCAGATACCATCCATCTGATCTCCCTTGCAATTTTTATAGGAAGTATGATTCTTCTTTATGGTGCCAGTACCACTTACCATACTTTGAACCTTTCCGAGCGTTCCAACCGAATTCTCCGAAAGATCGATCACATGATGATTTTCATCCTAATTGCAGGATCCTACACCCCCGTATGTCTGATCGTCCTGGGAGGTAACACCGGCTACAGCCTTTGCGCTCTCGTATGGGGCATCGCATTGGCAGGAATCCTCATCAAAGCATTCTGGATCACCTGTCCCAAATGGTTTTCCTCAATTTTATACATTGCCATGGGATGGGTGTGTGTATTGGCATTTACCCAGATATTGAATTCACTTTCACCTGCCGCATTCGGATGGCTGTTAGCAGGCGGCATTATCTACACCATAGGCGGTATCATCTACGCATTAAAACTGCCCATCTTCAACGCAAAGCACAAAAACTTCGGCTCCCACGAAATTTTCCACCTATTCGTTATGGGCGGAAGCATCTGCCACTTTATCATGATGTACGTATTCGTAGCTCCTATGCCAATCTAAAAAATTATCATTCACAATTGCAAAAAATTAAAACTTCCACTATAATAAAAGAACTTTCTGAACCTTAAAGGCAGAAAGTTCTTCTCATTGTAAAACAAGCCAGTCTGCCGGCTTATTTTTTCACTGCCCCATCTGTACTACCTAAAAAGGAGCCTTATGACCTACACCTACATACTAAAATGCGCCGACAACACCCTCTATACCGGCTATACAACCGATCTAAACGCTCGCCTTAAAACCCATAACCAGGGCAGAGGTGCCAAATATACCCGCTCCCGCCGTCCTGTCACCTTAGTTTACTATGAATCCTTCGCTACCAAAAAAGAAGCCATGCGCCGGGAAGCTGCCATTAAAAAATTAAGCCGTCCCCAAAAGGAACGGCTTATCGCTTCAAATCCTTTTATTGAAGGAGGGGCATAGGATCCACACTTACCCCATCCTTACGCACTTCAAAATATACATTACATCCTTCCTGTGCATAGTATTTTGTTGGTTCACTCACATAACCAATCGTCTCTCCGGCTTTCAGGTAATCTCCTTCCTTCACCATAAGCTCCTTAAGCTGTCCGTAAATTAATTCATACCCATCGCCAATATCCATAGTAACAGTTGTTCCTGTCTCATCCAATGTATCAATGGAAGTAACTTTTCCCTGAGCAGCACACATTACAGACGCATCCTGACTTCCCTGTATAATTACCGCCGGATTATACTTATACTGATTCAGGGTAGAGAAGTATACCGACTTGTCCATACTATAATCCAAAATAACATTTCCTGCAATAGGCCACATGAGCTTGTCCATATCCGGAGAAAAAGAAAGTGTGGGCTCATCTATCTCAGCATCAGCATCCATAATAGACGCCTCTTCTATCTCATCTATCACAATATTTTCTGCAATTTCCGCCTGTTCTACCTGAAAATCACTCTCCAACTCTGCACCATAGGCTGCATGAGTCTCTTTACCTTCTTCTTTTTCTTCTGTCTCCTTTTGCCGCTGTGCTGAAGCAGATGCTGCCTCCTGCCGCTGTTCCTGCTCTCTTTCCAGTTCCTGCTCCTGAGCCTTTCGTGCTTCCTCTTGTTTTTCCTTTTCCTCTGCCTGCTTTTGTTCTGCTTCCGCTACCTGCTGCTCAAGCTCCTTTTGTTTTTGATCACTTTTTCCCACCGTATACATGCCAATCATGGCAACTACGGCAAGAAGGCAAAGACTGAATGCAACTGTAACGCTTTTTCCTCCCATAAATGTACTCTTTTTCTTTCTTTTAACTGTCATAAGCTTCACCTCTATACTAGATTTCACATGTTTCGCTGTGCTGCTAACCATAGCATAGCCACTTTAATTGAAGCTTATACATTCCACATTTTTATAAAAATAGAGTAATATTTCCAGGTATGTTTTGCCTTCATCCGCAAAGCGATTTGCCTGATACATGCTTAATCCCAAACCATGTCCTAACCCCTTTGTTACTACCCTGACGCCTTCTTCCGTCTGTTCTAAAGTAAAGCTGCTGGAATTCAGGGAAAAACGGCTGCGAAATTCCTCTCCTGCCAGTATTTCTTCTCCTATACGGATCTTCGTCACATATCTCGCATCATCCTGTTCTACAATTACTGGTAGTTCATCCAATGAAAGAACTTGTACTTTTAGATAATCTGCAGCCTCCACATCAGTTGGACAGTCCACCGATTCCAAATAGAAATACCCCTCCCCCAATACCTGACCGCTGCGTGTTTTCCCTGCACTGATTGCATGATAAGGCAAATCCACCAATTGCTGATCAATTGTCAAAACCTGACCTGCTGTGGAAGAAACAATCTGCTCAAGCTTTGTATAATTAGTTTCCCACTGTTCATATCCCCACAGCTCTTCCAGCTCATCTGGCGAGGAATATGCAAACCCCATAGCCTTCAAATCATCTTCCTGAATAGCTTCTGCAGCCTCTGACAAACTTTTTATTCCATAGAATTCCATGCTTTTCTTCAAGAGATTTGTCCGTATAATTACTGCTTGGGCTTTCAATGCCTCTGTTTGATAAGAGACTGACATCTGCCCGGGCAAAATTCCTGCCACATAATCCTCCAACCCTGGAGCTTCCGCCTGTTCTTTTTGTCCTCTCATATTTCCTGTGCGAAAGACTACTGCCACATATGGAAGTAATATTAAAATAATGAAGATTGATATTCCTGTCTTTATTTTTTCTCTCATTTTACATTTTATGAACAGCCTAAAAAAATAGACTTTTTCTATTATAAGAGGACTTCCTTTTATACATAGAAAAGAGACAGTGTCTCTCCAGCAAAGAAGCAGCACTGTCTCTTATTTATTTCCATTTTCTATTTTTAATACCGGTAAATAACTTTACACGCTCTGATTATTGCAGCTCCACAGTAATCTTATCAAGATGCCAGATCTCATCCACATACTCCTGGATGGTTCGGTCAGAGGAGAACTTTCCGCAGGAAGCCGTATTCATAATAGCCTTCTTTGCCCAGCCCTTTTCATCCCGATAAGCTTCCTCCACCTTAGTATGGGCATCCGCATAGGAACGGAAGTCCTTCAGAATAAAGTAAGTATCCGCACGATCACTATTCTTGGTATTCAGAAGAGAATTATAAATATCCCGGAACCGCTCCGGATCATTGGGTGCATAATAACCATTGATAAGCTGCATCAATACCTGGCGGATATCCTGGTCCGCATTAAAGATATCCATGGGATTGTAACCGCCATTCTGCTCGTAATTGATAACCTCATCAGAGCTTAAGCCAAAGATAACGGCGTTCTCCTCACCCATCTCCTCCACCATCTCTACATTAGCTCCGTCCATAGTTCCGATAGTAATAGCGCCGTTCAGCATGAGCTTCATATTACCGGTACCGGAAGCTTCCTTGCTGGCCGTGGAAATCTGCTCGGACACATCAGCCGCTGCGAAGATCCACTCCGCATTGGATACCCGATAATCTTCAATAAATACTACCTTCAGCTTCCCGTTAATAGAAGCATCGTTGTTGATCACTTCTGCCACGGCATTGATCAGCTTGATGGTCAGCTTTGCACGGTGATAGCCTGCAGCCGCCTTAGCGCCGAAGATAAAGGTTCTCGGATAGAAGGGCATCTCCGGATGCTCCTTGATCTGATTGTACAGATACATCACATGAAGAATATTCATCAGCTGACGCTTATACTCATGCAGACGCTTTACCTGTACATCAAAGATAGATCTGGGATCTACCTCCACCCCATTATGCTCCAGAATGTATTTTGCAAGGCGTACCTTATTCTGGTACTTGATATTCATAAATTCCTGCTGAGCCTTTTCATCATCCGCATAAATCTTAAGCTTGCTGATCTGAGACAAATCCGTAATCCATTCATCACCGATGTGCTCGGTTACCCAGGATGCCAGCAGCGGATTGCCGTGAAGCAGGAAGCGGCGCTGTGTGATTCCATTTGTCTTATTGTTGAACTTCTCCGGCATCATCTGGTAGAAGTCTTTAAGCTCCTGATTTTTCAAAATCTCCGTATGAAGTCTTGCCACGCCATTTACGGAATAGCCTGCGGCAATTGCCAGATGAGCCATCTTCACCTGTCCGTCATAGATAATGGCCATCTTGCGTACCTTTTCATGATCTCCCGGATATTTCTTCTGAATCTCCAGGATAAAGCGGCGGTTGATCTCCTCAATGATCTGGTATACGCGGGGAAGCAGTCTGGAAAACAGCTCAATCGGCCATTTCTCCAACGCCTCTGACATAATTGTATGGTTTGTATACGCACAGGTCTTTGTGGTTACTTCCCATGCTTCATCCCACTCCAGGTGCTCCTCATCAAGCAGCACACGCATCAGCTCTGCAACTGCTACGGTCGGATGTGTATCATTTAACTGGAAGGTTGCCTTCTCATAAAACTTACGAATGTCCTTGTGAACTTCCTTATACTTTGCCACTGCCCTCTGAACGCTGGCAGAGATAAAGAAGTACTGCTGTTTCAGGCGAAGCTCTTTTCCTGCCATATGGTTATCATTGGGGTAGAGAACCTCAACGATCAGTTTTGCCAGATTTTCCTCCTCCACGGCCTTCTGATACTCTCCTTTGTCAAAGGAATCCAGGTGGAATGAGTTCATAGGCTCCGCATCCCAGATACGAAGAGTATTGACTACATTGTTGCCATAACCTACTACCGGCAGATCACAGGGAACCGCACGAACGCTCTGATAGCCCTTCTGTACAAAATGATTCCTTCCCTTTTCGTCTATCTCAATATCTACATAGCCGCCGAATTTTACAATCTCAGCATACTCCGGTCTGCGAAGTTCAAAGGGGTTGCCGTTCTTCAGCCACTCGTCCGGCACCTCAAGCTGATAGCCGTCTTTGATCTTCTGTTTGAACATTCCATAATGATAGCGGATTCCGCATCCGTATGCCACATAACCCAGGGTAGACAGAGAATCCAGGAAGCAGGCTGCCAGCCGCCCAAGTCCGCCGTTTCCAAGAGCTGCATCCGGTTCCTGGTCCTCAATCAGATTCAGGTCGCATCCCAATTCCTCCAGGGCTTCCTTTACGCCGTCATAAAAAGTCAGGTTGATCAGATTGTTTCCCAAAGCACGCCCCATCAAAAACTCCATAGACATGTAGTAGACAATCTTAGGATCCTTCTTCTTCATTTCCTCCTGGGTTGCAAGCCAGGCATCAATCACAGCATCCTTCGTAGCCAATGCTACCGCATTGAAAATCTGCTGCTGGGTCGCCTCCTCCATGTTCTTACGGTACAGTGTCTTTACATTGTAAACAACACTTCTTTTGAAGAGTTCCTTATCAAAAGGTCTCTTGCTCATGGTAAATCCCTCCTGTTATATTATTTTTCTTTATGGACGTTCCACACCTAGGGTCACATCCTCCCCGTTGATGCTCCAGTCCTTTACATATCCCTTTGTCTCGCCGATTCTTACCTCAAGAGCCAATACCTCTGACTGAATGGCTTCCCTGTGAGATGTAAGAAGCTCCGCTATCTTATCATTTCCCTGACAATAAACAACGATCTTATCCATCACCTCAAAGTCGGCTTCCTTGCGCATGGTCTGAATCTTGCTGATGATCTCCCGGATAAAGCCTTCCTCAATCAGCTCCGGCGTCAGCTTGGTGTCAAGAACCACCGTAATCTCATTGTCTCCGTCAGATACATAGCCCTCGGTCTGGGCCATATCGATCAGCAGATCTTCTTCTGATAATACCACAGATACACCGTTTACGTCAAATGTGAGGCTGCCTTTTTCCTTCAGCTCATCCATAGCTGCGTTGCCGTCCACCTCTGCCAGATAGGTACGGATTCCGTTGAGAGATTTTCCGTACTTCGGCCCTACGGTCTTAAGCTGAGGCTTGAAGCTGTAGGTGGTAAAGGAGCGCACGTCGTCCGTAAAGGAGACGGCTTTCACATTCAGCTCATCCCGGATGATATCCTGATAATAACCGTCGAGCTTATAGGGCGCCTTCACAAACATATCGGCAATGGGCTGGCGATTCTTAATATTTGCCGCATTTCTGCATGCCCGGCCCATGACTACAATCCGTAGAACCTCGTCCATATTCTTCTCAAGGTCTTTGTCTATCCATTCCGTCTTTACCTTGGGGAAGTCACAGAGGTGAATACTCTCCGGCGCGCTCTTGTCAATGCCGCACACCAGATTCCGATAAATATCCTCGGTGATAAACGGCACCATAGGAGCCGCCGCCTTGCAGATAGTTACAAGGGCGGTGTAGAGGGTCATATAAGCATTTACTTTATCCTGCTCCATGCCCTTTGCCCAGAACCGTTCCCGGCTGCGGCGCACATACCAGTTGCTCATATCGTCCACAAACTCCTGAAGCGCTCTGGCTGTCTCAGGAATCCGGTAGTTGGCCAGATTATCATCCACCTGACCCACGACGGTGTTAAGCTTGGAGAGAAGCCATTTGTCCATGACATTCAGGGAATCATAGTTCAGCTCATATTTTGTCGCATCAAAATTATCAATGTTTGCATACAGTACAAAGAAAGCGTAAGTATTCCACAGAGTACCCATGAATTTGCGCTGTCCTTCCATCACGGCCTTTCCATGAAAACGGTTGGGCAGCCAGGGAGCGCTGTTCACATAGAAGTACCAGCGGATGGCGTCCGCACCGTAGGTTGCCAGTGCATCAAAGGGATCTACGGCATTTCCTTTGGACTTGCTCATCTTCTGTCCGTTCTCGTCCTGCACATGGCCCAGTACGATAACATTTTCATAGGGGGCCTTGTTGAAAATCAGCGTGGACTCGGCGAGCAGGGAATAGAACCAGCCTCTTGTCTGGTCCACAGCCTCGGAAATAAACTGGGCCGGGAACTGCTGCTCAAACAAATCCTGATTTTCAAAGGGATAGTGGTGCTGTGCAAAGGGCATGGCTCCGGAATCAAACCAGCAGTCAATGACCTCCGGGACGCGGTGCATTTCCCTGCCGCACTCCGGGCACTTGACGGTAATCTCATCAATGTAGGGGCGGTGAAGCTCTACGGTCAGCGCTTTTTCATTGCCGCTCATCTCCAAAAGCTCCTGGCGGCTTCCGATGGCATGCTGATGGCCGCACTCGCACTCCCATACGTTTAAGGGCGTTCCCCAGTAGCGGTTCCGGCTGATTCCCCAGTCCTGAATATTCTCAAGCCAGTCTCCGAAGCGGCCTTTGCCGATGCTCTCCGGAATCCAGTTGATGGTGTTGTTGTTGCGGATCAAGTCCTCCTTGACCGCTGTCATTTTGATAAACCAGGATTCCCTTGCGTAGTAGATAAGGGGCGTATCACAGCGCCAGCAGAAGGGATAATCATGCTCAAACTTGGGCGCCAAGAAGAGCTTGCCTTCCTTGTCCAGATCCTTGAGGATCTCTGGGTCCGCCTTTTTGACAAACATTCCCGCATAGGGAGTTTCCTCTGTCATATCGCCCTTGCCGTCCACAAACTGTACAAAGGGCAGATCGTACCTGCGGCCTACCTGAGCGTCATCCTCACCGAAGGCCGGTGCGATGTGTACGATTCCCGTTCCGTCTGTCATAGTAACGTAAGTGTCGCACGTTACATAGTGGCCTTTTTTCTTCTGCTTTGCGGCTGCCTCGCCGGTACAGGGGAATAGCGGCTCATATTCCTTGTATTCCAGATCCGTTCCTTTGAAAGTCTCAAGGATCTCATAAGCCGGCTGATCTTCTTCGGTCAGAGAACCAAGCACCTTGTCAAGCAGTTCCTGTGCCATATAATAGGTATAGCCGTCCGCTGCCTTTGCCTTTACGTAAGTGTCATTTGGATTGACACAGAGGGCTACGTTGGAGGGCAGGGTCCAGGGTGTTGTGGTCCATGCCAGGAAATATGCATCCTCTCCCACTACCTTAAAGCGGACAATGGCGGAACGCTCCTTTACTGCCTTATAGCCCTGAGCCACCTCATGAGAGGACAGGGGAGTCCCGCAGCGGGGGCAGTAGGGTACAATCTTAAATCCTTTGTATAAAAGACCCTTTTTCCAAATCTCCTTTAAAGCCCACCATTCGGATTCGATGTAATCATCATGATAGGTTACGTAGGGATCATCCATATCGGCCCAGAATCCTACGGTACCGGAGAAATCCTCCCACATGCCCTTGTATTTCCAGACGCTTTCCTTGCATTTTGTGATAAAGGGATCGAGACCGTATTCCTCGATCTGTTCTTTTCCGTCAAGGCCCAGAAGCTTCTCTACCTCCAGCTCAACGGGGAGTCCGTGGGTGTCCCAGCCGGCTTTTCTCGGAACCATATAGCCCTTCATGGTGCGGTATCTGGGAATCATATCCTTGATAACACGGGTCAGTACATGTCCGATGTGTGGCTTTCCGTTGGCTGTGGGCGGTCCGTCATAAAAGGTATAGGTTTCGCCGTCCTTGCGGTTTTCCATACTTTTCTCAAAAATGTGGTTTTCTTTCCAGAAGTTTTCCACATTTTTTTCCCGCTCTACAAAATTCAGATTGGGTGATACTTTTTCGTACATAAGTGCCTCCTGTTGATTTTACTTCTTTCAAAAATAAAGCTCCCATCCTGTAAAAGGACGGAAGCCTTGCTTCTGTTATACCACCTGTTACTGCATGCTGTCACATGCGTTTCCCTTTAACGGAGGAAGGCCGTCAGTACCTATGAAAGCAGTCCTGTAACAGATGCTTTCCTTCAGCCTGTAGCTCGGAAGTGATCTTCGGAAAAATCCTACTTGCACCGGGCTTTCACCCTCCCCGGCTCGCTTTGCCGTTTGGACTTTTCTTACTCTCTTCGTCTCTGCCTTTTCTTATCGTTCATTAGTATAACGTGTTTTTGCTTGGTTTGTCAATGTTTTCGGTCTTTTTATTGTAGCTTTTTCCTTACTTATTATGCTTTTTTATAAGTAAAAGCCTTTTAAATCCGGCTTTATTTTTTAATTATTACATTTTTTCTTAAAGAATTGTAAACTTTTTGTAATAGACCTTGCACCCGAAAAAAAAATAACATATACTTGTAGGTGTTATTTTTCTATTCACTAATTTTACTACTGAAAAAATTTCTCTCTATATACAGAACTGTTCCATATTTATACCTTATTTCGTTGTTTTCTTAAAAGGAGTTTTCACTATGAAATTTTCACATAGATTCTGGGTTGCCGCTTTATGTCTGGCTCTTTTAGGTTCTCTTTGTCTTCATTCCATTAATGCGGATGCTGCAAAAAAACGCAGACCTACGGCCGCTGAAATCGCTGCTGCAGAGCAGGCGGAAAAAGAACGTCAGGAGGCTTATAATAAAACTATTGATTCCAATCAAATTGAGAACTGGCCGCAGGGACCGCAAATTTATGCGGAATCTGCCGTTATCATGGAAGCCGATACAGGTGCCATTCTTTATAATAAGGATATGGATATGATCAATTTTCCTGCCAGTATTACCAAAATAATGACAGCCCTTATTACATTGGAAAATTGTTCTCTGGATGAAACAGTTACCTATTCCTATTATGCTACACATTCTATTGAAGCCAACAGCAGCAGTATCGGGCGGACAGAGGGTGAAGAACTGACTGTAGAAGAGTCCCTCTATGCACTGTTATTGGCATCCGCCAATGAATGCGGCAATGCTCTGGCAGAGCATGTAGCCGGGTCAGTAGAAGCCTTTGCGGATATGATGAATGAAAAGGCCGCAGAACTTGGATGTACCAACACACATTTTGTAAATCCTCATGGTCTTCATGATGAGAATCATTATACCACTGCTTATGACATGGCACTAATTATGAATGCGGCACTTCAAAATGAAAATTTTGTCCGCATTTCCGGAACAGGTACCTACAATCTGCGTGCTACAAATAAAAGTGACGAGATTGTATATATGAAAAATCATCATTATATGATTGGTCCTTACAAAAATATTACCAAGTATCTGGATGATACTGTAATATCTGGAAAAACCGGAGGTACATCTGCCGCTAAGAATACACTTGTTACTGCCGCAAAGCGGGGCGGCATGACATTCATTATTGTTACTATGCGGACTGCCGGTACCGGTGAAGCTGGTATTCCTTTGTTTCCGGATACAGCCCTGCTTCTGGATTATGCCTCGGAAAATTTCAGTAAAGTAGATGTATCTGTTAATGAGACAAATTTCTCAGTCAATAGTCCTGGATTTTTTCACACTGGAAGCGCAATTTTTGGTCAGACAGAATCTCTTATTGAAATTAATAAAAATGATTACATTGTCTTGCCAAATGATGTGCCTTTTACCGAGGCTTCACCGGAACTTATTTTTCATAATGAAGAAGATGCTGATACCATCGCAACCTTATCTTATACTTGGCAGGGGCAGTATATTGGTTCCGCTTCTATTCAGCTTTCCCAGTCGAAAATACAAAATTTTGCCTTTGATCGGGAAACAGGAGATATGGAAGATGACAACATAATAAATGATTCGGAAAATGCACCAAAAAGATTTATTCAGATCAATATTCGAATGATTCTGACTTTTGTCTTAATTGGAGCTACTTTCATTTTATTTTGTTTTCTTTTTTGGAAGCTGGCAAAACACTGGAATCTTACCAATAAAATAAAAAGCCTTCGCAGGCGTAAACGACGGAAGCACAGGAAGCGCAGGAAAAAAACTCCCCGAAACCGCTATCAGCGGACTCCTAAAAAGCGCAGTTCTCCTTATTCGGATTTGGATTTGTAAAGAATGTAAAAAATCGTTACAAGAGCAGTCATATACTTAAAAATGATTGCTGTAACGATTTTTTAATTACAAACTATATTACAATTTTTTTGCTTCAATCATTCTCTCCTGAAATTGTACATAAAAATCCCGCTCTTTCTCATAAGGCTTTAGATAAAAATTTTTCAAAAGATACATGCTGAGACTTTTTTGAAAATTTTCTTCTTCTGTGTGTTTTAATCGTCTGGATAAAGATTTTAAAAAATAATGCCATTCATTAATAAAGGCTTCATTTCTTTTTGCATCTGGTGTATCAATCCATTTTTGTACTTTTACCTTTGTTTTCGGCTCTTTTCGGCATTCATGTATTTGAATAAAATATTGAAAGCCCCCATTTTCATAATAACGCCCTAAAGGGAATATTCGGCATATTCCCGGACGAAACATATGAATCTCACATCGTCCATTGGAATTTAAAAATCCACATTGTTCTTTTATACCAGTCATTTTCATATTCGGAAGGACAATTCCCTCTACTACGTTTAATTCGACTTTTTCTTCTAACAATTGCTCAAAGGATAAATTCAAGCCTGTAGTTAATCGAAACCCATCATAAGGATCCAGTACAATGCTGCTTCCCATTCCACGACAACAATCAGAACAGTCTCTACATCCGCCGCAGTCTGCTTTTACCATATCTCGCAGACTATAGAATCGTCCGTCTGAAACTTTCTTCATATCTATTTCCCGATCCATCTTTACTTCTCCTTGTCTTTCTTGCATCTTTTTATTTTCACTACATCCTGTATGTATTTTAAATACATAAAAACTTAAATTCCGTAATATCTCTATTTCTTTTATTCATTTTTCACTTGTGTAGTTATTTATTTTATGGTACACTCTTAACTGGAAGTCAGTCAAGACTGATTTTCTTTTGTTTCCGTAGCTCAGCTGGATAGAGCGACCGCCTCCTAAGAGAACCTACAACGGAAACTTTTTGGAGGAGCAGAAGCCGCAAGTCACACACAATTTTATACACGTTTCCGTAGCTCAGATGGATAGAGCGACCGCCTCCTAATATCCCGGTCATCAAAGTCCGTGGAGGTAAGAAAGCTCTTTTCATAAACTTCATATCGTTCGAGTCCTCGTAGCTCAGCTGGATAGAGCACACGCCTCCTAAGAAAGTGTTCCAACGCTCGCCTTGGGAGGGCAAGGAAAATGTTGCGAGTTCCACAATTTCATAGTTTTTATAAATGTTTCCGTAGCTCAGTTGGATAGAGCGACCGCCTCCTAAGCGGTAGGTCGGGTGTTCGAGTCACCTCGGGAACGCCAAAAACCCCGCCGAAAGCCCTGTAAAATCAAGGTTTTCGGCGTTTCTTATTTTCCGAGAGAAATCGGACAGGTAGCAAAGTGCGATTAGCAGAAGCCCATCTTGCTAATCAAACGCACCAGAGGAAAGTTGAACTTTGATTTTTTATTCATCGCTTAGCCTGCTTCGGCTTGCTAATGATTAGCAGGATTTTTGCCGAGTTTGCTAATCAAAATGCCTTTCCTGCTAATTTCCCGAAAAAAGCTGCTAAAAATCGTGCTAATTTGAAAGGCGATAGTTCCAAGTCCAATAGCTTATTTTATAGGTTTACCTGCTACCAGATACGGCACATTTGAGTATCCCATCGCTTCTATATATAATGGAAGCAGGAAAGGACGGTGAGTTGCATGAGAGAAAAGAAAACTCACATATATGTGGATAGCCAAGAAAGAACATTGCTTTTACATAGCCTTGTGGAGCTGAAAAATCAGCTCATACGGCAAGGCAAATACGGGGACTGCGTTGACGAGATTATCTTCAAGGTAGCCAATGCCCCCGTCAAAAGAGTAAAAATTGAATATGTCTAAGGCACATCTTTATGAAGCCGCTTATTCTTAACCCTTTTAAGAGTAAGCGGCTTTTTTGCGTTCTGCGTCCTCTGATACAGTTACATAGCCGCCTTTGACAAAGCGGCTAAATCTATGCGAAAGGAGGACGCACCCATGTCAAATTGCAAAGTAATCGCTTTAAGCAATCAGAAAGGCGGTGTCGGCAAGACCACCACGGCGGTCAATCTGGGCGTAAGTCTGGCACAGCAGGGCAAGAAAGTCCTGCTCATTGATGCCGATGCACAGGCAAATCTAACCATGTCCCTCGGCTATAACAGACCAGACGATTTACCAGTCACACTCTCCACCATCATGCAGGACATCATTGAGGACAATCCCATAGATGTTCAGAAAAGTATCCTGCACCACGGCGAGGGCGTTGACCTGTTACCGTCCAATATTGAGCTGTCGGGCTTGGAAGTAAGGCTGATTAACGCCATAAGCCGTGAAAGTGTGCTGAAAACCTGCGTGAACGAGGTCAAAAAGAATTACGACTACTGTTTAATAGACTGTATGCCGAGCCTTGGTATGCTCACCATCAACGCACTGGCGGCGGCTGACAGCGTGGTTATCCCTACGCAGCCCCACTATCTTTCTGCCAAAGGCTTAGAGCTGTTGCTTCGCTCCGTGTCGAAAGTCAGACGGCAAATCAATCCCCCTTTGCGGATTGACGGCATCCTTATGACGATGGTAATGCCCCGCACGAACATCTCCAAGGAAATCACCGCCACGGTGAAAAGTGCCTACGGACAGAAAATCAAGGTATTTGATACCCAGATACCCCATTCCATCCGTGCCGTGGAAGCCACCGCAGAGGGGAAAAGCATTTTTGCCTATGACAAAGGCGGCAAGGTAGCCGCAGCTTATGAGCAGTTCGGAAAGGAGGTGGCAGAGCTTGGCGAAAGGCAAAAGAGCAGAAATCGAACTGACTGCATACGATGACATCTTTGAAACAGATGAAAGCCGTGCAGAAGCCGCACTCAGTAAGATAAGGGACATTCCCCTTGCGGAGATTGACGAGTTTCCAGACCACCCGTTCAAGGTCTTAATGGACGAGGATATGGAGCAGCTTGTCGATAGCATCAAGCGAAGCGGCGTGATGACCCCTGCTACTGTTCGTCTGAAAGAGGACGGGCGGTATGAGCTTATCAGCGGTCACAGGCGAAAAAAGGCTTGCGAGCTTGCAGGGCTTGAAATGCTCAAATGCGAGGTCAAGGAGCTGACCCATGACGAAGCGATTATTGTCATGGTGGAAAGCAATCTCCAACGCTCTGTCATTC
>NZ_JAYMNS010000019.1:0-93909 GCF_036941035.1 Candidatus Merdisoma sp. JLR.KK006
CGTCCGCAAAAGCCTGCGTCCGTAATTCCTTCTATGCACAGTCTGTATCCTGCTGTTTTTATTCCAGCTTTGCAGGATACTGTCTAAAATTATTCTCTGGAATGATCAATCTGATTCCGAATCTTCTGCATCTGATAATCCAATTCCTCGATAGAATCTGCGCAAACCTTCAGCTGCCGCACAATCTCATCCGTATTATCCACTGCCTTTTTATATTTCAGCTTATGCTCCAAGCTCGCCCAAAAATCCATAGCAATAGTGCGGAACTGCACCTCCGCCATCATATATTTCTTTTCTTTAGACAGAAAAATCGGTACACTGATAATCAAATGCAGACTCCGGTATCCATTGGTCTTAGGATTCTTGATATAGTCTTTCTTCCTCTGTAAAATAATATCATCCTGCTTAATCAAAAGATCTGCCAGACGGTAAATATCATCCGGGAAAGAACATATAACCCGGATTCCGGCTACATCCTTTATATTTTCACAAATCCCCTCCGTTGTGACCGGATACCCTTTTCGCTCCAGCTTTTCATAAATACTCTCCGGAGATTTCAGCCTGCTTTTGATGGATTCAAAAGGATTTCGATTATATTCCTGAGAAAATTCCGCATTTAGAACCTTAAGCCTTGTCTCGATCTCCATAATCGCCGCCTGATACTCCATCATCAAACGCCGGAAAGGCTCTGTCTCCCGAAGCTTCTCAGCCTGAATCCGAATGATCTCATCCTGCTTTCTAAGCATCACCGCCTGCTCTTCCACTTTCTGCTCTAACTGGTTCTTCCTGGCATAGAGACACAGAGCATTTCGGATACGGTTTTTTACAATGGAACCTTCAAATGGCTTGTGAATGAAATCCGTAGCTCCAAGCTCCAGACAGCGGCTTTCCGCCTCAACTGCAAGCTCACTGCTGATAATCAACACCGGAATTTTTCTCAGCCACTCTTTCTCACTCATCTTCGCCATTACCGCAAATCCATCCATCTGCGGCATATGCAGATCCAAAAGAACTGCTGCCATTTCCTCCGGATGCCTGTCAAGGCACTTCATTGCCTCCCTGCCATCCTCAGCCGTTTCCACCTGATAATCATCTTTCAGCATATCCAACAGCAGCTCCCTGTTTATCTTTGCATCATCTACTACCAGTATCTTTTGCATGGTAACACCCCTTTTCCCATAAATGGGAATTGTAACTTAAAATGTAACTGTTTGAATCTGTTTCTATTATAAAATTTTTATTCTGAAATTTCAATTGTTCCTGCAGGTTTTTCTTGACATAAAGCAATAAATTTGTTAAAATTCACACCTATACCAGATTTTATAAAGTTTTTATTTTATAATATTGCGAATTGTAACAGGAGAACAGACTCATGGCTTGGTGTCCCAAATGTAAAAATGAATATCGAAAAGGAATTACCCACTGTCCGGACTGTAATATGGATTTGGTAGAAGAACTGGAGCTTTTGCCGGAACAAACCATAGAGATTCCGGAGGATTACGAATTTCCGGAAGATTTTGATCCTGGCGTTGTCTTAGAGGGGCCAAGAGAAAAACCTGCCCATATTAAGCCCTATAAAAGCCCCGAGGAGCGCTATGCCGATATGCGTTCCTCTGCCTGGACCTTTTTATTCGTGGGCGGAGCAGGATTTATAATTATAATTCTGGCGCTTATTGGCGTTTACAGTCTCCCCTTTCATGATTTTGCCCTAGTTGTCATGCTGCTGCTCTTTGCGGCCTTTCTGGTTATTGGAATTGTTTCTTTCAAAAATGCCGGAAAGCTTAAGGATATAGCCGCTTCCGAACATGCTCTGATTGAGGAAATCACAGCCTGGTATCATTCTGAGGGGATGCAGTCAGAAGCTGTCACCTCTTTGGATGCTTCTCTTTCGGAAGAACTTTTCTATCTCCAAAAATACGATGCAGTCTGCCGGATCCTTCAGGAACATTTCCCTGACATCCGGGAGGATTTGCTGAATAAGCTGGCATCGGATTTTTGTGAAGAATAGCTGGGATAAATTACACCCTTTTTCCGTCCTGTAAAAGAAGCCTTTCCTTATCGTGCAAAGAAATCCATAAAAAGGAGACTTGAACCGGCTTTTTACACTAACGTTCAAGTCTCCAATATTTTGTTTATGCACTGCCCATAGGATATTCCCTGTTGTACTCCATCGCCATTCCCTTAGAGCACCTTTCCCACAGGCAATCTTAATCTTCAAGGTCAATTTTCATATTTGTCACCATGTTTTCATTAATTCCGTATGGAAATCAACCTGATAAGGACTGTCATCCCGGGCCTTTATCTTCTCATAGAGAGCTTTCCGGGCAGAACTGCTCTCCTCGGACCAGTACTCATAACCACGCAGATAGCTGTCCATCAGCTCATCCCAGGAATTGAACATAGGCTGAATCTTTTCTGCAATCTCCAAAGACATATCCAGCGCCTCCTCCTGGCTGTAATAACCGGCGATATAATAATACCCCAGAAAATTCATGGCACGGCAGTAATCCCAGGCTGTAATGGCATCAATTCCATACTGCTCGTACATCTTGTACCATTCCACATAAAGATGAGCACGTCCCTCTTTGCCAATATCATAGCGCTCCAGCAAAAAAGCTTCCCGTTCCTCTTCCGGAATATCACTCATGCCATCCTTCTCTAAAGACTTTACAATTCGTGCAAAATCAGAACGCTGTCCTTTGTCCCTAATCCGCTCCAAAGTACTGTCTGCGGAATTCCAATCCGTAACTCCCCACTTTTCGTCCAAAAGCTTGCGAACCGTTTTTTGATTGGTCTCCGTATTCTGAAGACCTCCAAACAGATTGTAGTCCCAATCGTTTGTGGCTGTCAGTATGGCATAAGAAGCATTGAACCACCGAATGGTATCGGTCAGCTCCACCATCTCCAATATCTCTTCCTCTTTTGCATTGGAACCGCACCCTGCTGTACCTGTTAAACTTAAAACCAAGATCATACAAAAAGCAAATTTTCTTTTCCAATTGTTATTTTTCATCATTGCCTTTCCTCCTCTTAGCTTTTCTTTTATGTTAGCACTTAAGCAGTACTTTGTCAATATTTTGACAAGCTTTTTCTGAAAATTTTTCTTTAAATATATTTTTTTGTAAATATTATATATATTTTTCTATTTTTTTTGAATAATCAAACAATTTGTATCTGACATTTTATCATGCATTGAAATCCATCAAAGCCCATTACAGGAAAACAGGCAAAAATTTGCAAAAGGAATTTCGAATCCGGACTGCCAGATATAAAAAAAGACTTTGGAATATACTTTCTACATTCCAAAGCCTTTTATCTTCTTTCATCCCCCGTCAGCTTGCTGCCAGGTATTTGACTATTTGTTACTTAGATACTCATGAATTCCTCTGGCTGCATCCTTACCTGCACCCATGGCCAGGATTACGGTTGCAGCTCCAGTTACGGCATCGCCGCCGGCAAATACGCCCTCCTTGGAGGTGGCACCCACATCCTCACTGGCAACGATACATTTTCTCTTATTGATCTCCAGACCCTTAGTAGTAGAAGAAATCAAGGGGTTCGGAGAGGTTCCCAGAGACATAATTACCGTATCCACCTCAATATCAAACTCAGATCCCGGTACTTCCACAGGACGTCTTCTTCCGGATGCATCCGGCTCGCCAAGCTCCATGCGAATGCAGCGGATTCCGTTCACCCATCCGTCCTCGCCTACCAGGATTTCCGTAGGATTGGTCAGCAGATCAAAGATAATGCCCTCTTCCTTTGCATGATGCACTTCCTCCACACGGGCCGGAAGCTCTTCCTCGGAACGGCGGTATACAATATGTACCTCAGCGCCCAGACGAAGCGCTGTACGGGCGGCATCCATAGCCACATTTCCGCCGCCTACTACGGCAACCTTTTTGCCGGTGGCAATGGGAGTATCATAGCTGGAATCAAAAGCTTTCATCAGGTTATTTCTTGTCAGATACTCATTGGCAGAGAACACGCCGCAGGCTGTCTCTCCCGGAATGCCCATGAACTTGGGAAGTCCGGCGCCGGATCCGATAAATACCGCATCAAAGCCTTCCTCCTCCATCAGCTCGTCAATGGTTACGGACTTGCCGATAATAACATCCGTCTCAATCTTAACGCCCAGAGACTTTACATTCTCCACCTCGGGAAGCACAACGCCATCCTTGGGAAGACGGAACTCCGGAATACCATATACCAACACGCCGCCTGCCTTATGAAGCGCCTCGAAAATGGTTACATCATAGCCAAGCTTTGCCAAATCGCCTGCACAGGTAAGACCTGCGGGGCCGGAACCGATAACAGCAACCTTCTTGCCGTTCTTCTCTTTAGAAGCTTCCGGCTTAATGCCCTGCTCTCTTGCCCAGTCAGCTACAAAACGCTCCAACTTGCCGATGGAAACCGGTTCCCCCTTGATTCCCCGAATGCAGCGTCCCTCGCACTGGCTCTCCTGAGGACATACACGTCCGCAGATAGCCGGAAGCGCAGAAGACTTGCTGATTACCTGATATGCGGCCTCAATATTGCCCTCTTTTACCTCTTTGATGAAATCCGGAATATGTATCTGAACGGGGCACCCCTCCATACACTTTGCATTCTTACAACCGATGCAGCGCTGTGCTTCTTCCACAGCCTCATCCTTATTATAACCAAGACATACCTCGTCAAAATTCGTTGCACGAACCTTAGGCTCTTGCTCTCTTACCGGTACTTTCTTTAATACGTCTCCCATTATTTGTCACCTCCGCAATTTCCGCAACCGCCGTGATGGGTATCACCCTCCTGATATGCCAAGAGACGCCGTCCCTCCTCCGTCTTATACATAGCCGCACGCTTCATAGCCTGATCAAAATCAATCAGATGGCCGTCAAACTCCGGTCCGTCCACACAGGCGAACTTTACTTCGTCACCTACCAGTACACGGCAGGCGCCGCACATACCGGTACCGTCCACCATAATCGGATTCATGCTGACAACCGTGGGAATTCCCAGCTTCTTTGTGGTCAGACAGGCAAACTTCATCATAATCATGGGCCCGATGGCTACACAGTGATTAAACTCCCGGCCCTCGCTTACCAGCTTCTCCAGCATAGCGGTTCCCACGCCGTGGAAGCCATAGCTGCCGTCATCCGTGCACAGATGCAGATTGCCGACCTCGCTCATTTCCTTTTCCAGGATCAAAAGATCCTTGGTTCTTGCACCTACGATAATATCACACTCAATACCGTGATCATGAAGCCATTTTGCCTGCGGATATACGGGAGCCGTTCCCACACCGCCTGCAATAAAGACAATCTTCTTTTTCTTTACTTCTTCAATATCATCCGTCACCAGATCGGAAGGCTTGCCTAACGGACCTACGAAGTCTTCAAAGAAATCCCCTTCCTTCAGATCCACCATCTTATGGGTGGAAACGCCGATGGGCTGGAATACGATGGTTACGGTTCCGGCCTCTCTGTCGTAATCACAGATGGTCAGCGGAATTCGTTCTGCCGTCTCGTCCACTCTTACGATAATAAACTGTCCCGGCTCACAAGACTTTGCCACTCTTGGAGCATGGACCACTTTCATGTAGACATTTGCAGAGAGCTGCTCTGCTTTCACAATCTTGAACATAAGCTTCCTCCTGGAGTATTTTTTAGAATTACTCATCTATAACATCATAATGCAAATCTATAAAGATTTCAATAAAAAATTATGCCATTCTTCACTCTAAAGCCTGTCATCGTAATCACACTTCATAATCAAAGCACACACGATCACAGGCCGCAGGCTTAATTACTTCCTCTGCCACTGCCACATGAAGGGGATGTACCTGATAGGCATCCAGATCCTCCGGCGTCTCAAGCTCTGACACTAAGAGAAGCTCCCTGTTGCTTCCGTGAAGCTGATTCAGCCGCATCTCTGCAAAGGTAAGCCCCTTTATCTGTCCTACTAAAGCTTTCAGGCGGGCATCTGCTTCTTTTGCCATAGCTTCCTTCTTTTCTTCCGGAAAATCCTCCTTGAAATTCCACATTACCAAATGCTTTACCATAAACCTAGTCCTCCTTGTCCATATTGGGATCATATTTAAATTCCAGCCGATACACCCGTACCAGCGGCTCGCTTACCATGCCCTTTTTATTAATTGCTACTGCACACAGCAGATTCTCTCCCTCTGTCAACTCAATAGGCTTCTCATAGCGTGTACTGTCTTTTGTAGGCTCTGTACCATCCAATGTATAATAAATGGCTCCATATTCAGCCTCCAATTCCAGCATCACATAATAATTGTAGGTTCCTTCAGCCATATCACAAGTAGGCTTTTCCACACGGTAAGGCAAAAGCTTCTCCTTGATCTCATCATATTCACAGCCTTCAATCATTTCATTGATAAGATAGGTCTGCTTCGTCTCATTTAGGAGATCCATCATTTCCAGATAAAGCTCCTCCAGCTCATAATTAGCAGCTCTGGCTGAAGCTTCTATAGAAATAGCATTCTTCATACATTCTACAGCCAGCTCCTTTGCACCCAGAGCTCCATAAGCCTTTGCCAACATACGTAAAGGCTCCGTATCAGCCCCCTCCGCTTCTGCCTGAAGGCTCTGGGCCTGTTTCAAATAGGTCAGCGCCTCCTCGTACTGTCCTGCTTCTGCCAGCTCTGTTCCCTTTTTCAGCTGATAAGAATAATCACTCTGGCGTCCCATAGAATAATATCCCAGTAAAAAGACTGTAAAACCCGCAATAATCGCCACTGACAAAATCAAAATATTTCGAAATGTTTTTGAGTGCCACAGGCTTTTGCGTGGTTTTTCTTCCTGTATTCGTTCTTTATTTTGTTGTTCTTTTGTATCTTGGGGCGGCTGCTCCTGCTCCTGACCAATCACCAGTTCTTCCAAAGGATCATAATCGGGAACAATCTGCAGTTCCTGTCCGCAGGAAGTACAATAAATACTGCCTGCTTCCAATTCCGTTCCGCATTGGGGACACTGCATTCTGGCACCTTCCTTTACTCTGGGCAGCTCATATCTGCCAATTACTCTGCATGTTTAAAGCTCTGGTATTATACACATTCCTCTATGTACTGTTCAAATTCCTCCATAGTCATAAGAATCTCTCTGGGCTTGGTACCTGCTTCTTCTCCAACCACTCCTGCCTCTGCAAGCTGATCCATAATTCTGGCAGCACGGTTAAAGCCTACCTTGAACCACCGCTGCAGCATACCAATAGAAGCCTTATCCTTCTCAATAATAAACTTTCCTGCTTCCACAAACAGAGCATCCCGTTCCGGCCCTTCTCCTGACGACGCACTTTCGCCGAAAGCCGTCTGAACTGTATTCATATGCTCCTCCACCTCACTGCTGTAGGAAGCCTCCTGATTATTATTTTTCAAAAACTCTACCACATCTCCCACTTCTTCATCTGACACAAAAGCACCCTGGACACGAACCGGCTTGGGATAGCCATACGGATAAAAGAGCATATCACCCTTTCCAAGAAGCTTCTCCGCTCCGTTCATATCCAGAATCGTCCGGGAATCCACGCCGGAGGATACGGCAAAGGCAATTCGTGAGGGCATATTTGCCTTAATCAGCCCTGTAATAACATTCACAGAAGGGCGCTGAGTTGCTATAATCAAATGTATCCCCGCTGCCCTGGCAAGCTGTGCCAGACGGCAAATGGCATCCTCCACTTCTCCGGGAGCCACCATCATCAGATCTGCCAGCTCGTCCACCACAATGACAATCTGCGGCAGCTTCTTAGGCTTATTCTCATCTTCAATATTTTCAATTGCCTTTATCTTTTCATTATAGCCCTGCAGATTTCTTACATTATAGTCTGCGAAAAGCTTGTAACGGTTGGTCATCTCTGCCACCGCCCAGTTTAAGGCCCCGGCCGCTTTCTTGGGATCCGTCACCACCGGAATATAGAGATGGGGGATACCATTATAGACACTCAGCTCTACCACCTTGGGGTCAACCATAATCAGCTTGACTTCCTCCGGATCGGCTTTATAGAGAATGCTCATAATCAACGTATTAATACAGACAGATTTACCGGAACCTGTAGCTCCTGCAATCAGAAGGTGAGGCATCTTTGCAATGTCCGTCACCATGATTTTTCCGGCAATATCTTTTCCTACTGCAAAAGCAATTCGGGATTTGTGATTCTTAAATTCGGAAGAAGCCACCAGTTCCCGGAAGGATACAATAGCATTTTCAGCATTGGGTACCTCAATTCCCACTGCCGCTTTTCCCGGAATCGGCGCCTCAATCCGCACATCGGCCACTGCCAGATTCAGCTTGATATCATCTGCAAGGGAGACAATCTTGCTCACCTTCACACCCTGATCCGGCTGAATCTCATAACGAGTCACAGAAGGACCCTGGCTCACATTCGTCACTGTTACTCCGACACCAAAATCACGCAGGATCTGCTGAAGATGCATGGCCGTCTCATGAAGAATCCGATCTGCATCCCTGTTCTCCGCATTCTTAACCTGCCGCAGCAGATTCAGAGGCGGATACTGATAGGGCCGCTTTTTGAAAATGCCGTTTCCTTGGCCGGAGTTCTGCGAAGCTCTGGATGCCATACCCTGCCGGGGTGCTTCATTCTGTCTGGACGCCTGAGCGACAGGCTCTACACGACGTACCGTATCTTTAGAAGTTGCCGGACGAAAGCTCTCCTTTTCCACAGGTTCCGGCTCCTGCCGGATAGCTTTGGGTATTATTTCCACCGGTTCTTCTTCCTCCCAGGCATCCTGAAGTTCTGCCGTATCCTCTGGTTCCGGCTCCGGCTCCCACTCTGCTTCACCTGCCATTTCCACAGGTTCCTGCTTCACCTCTTCCTCAAATTCCGGCTCCGCTGCATTTCTCTGCCGCTGAATGGGAATCTCAAACATCTCATCCAAATCCTTCAGATCCGGCTCGTCTGGCAAAGTGATCTCCCGCATCTCATCTGTATAGGTTTCCTTTTTTATGGTAGTGCCTTCTAAAGCCACACCGGAAATCTTCCGCTCCATACGGCTCTTTTTCTGCTCTTCTTCCTCTCTGGCCTGTTCCTCCATAGCCTTTCTCCGGGCCTCTCTGCGCTCGTCTGCTAAAGCCTTGTGACGCCTTGCATCCTCCCTGGCCGTATGGTAAACCTTTCTGCCTCCGGTCTTAACGCCGCTGATAAAGGAACGCTCTGTAATCACAACCACACAGATAATCAGAAGCACCAACAGCACCAGCCATGCGCCGATAGTTCCAAAGGCTCCCGCAAGCCCCTTGCTCAGCATTCCTCCAAAGAAGCCGCCGCCCGTCTTATGCTCCACGCTGTATGCATAAAAAGCCTTCGCTGTTCCGGCTCCATTTTTCTCTCCGGTGACCAACTGAGCAATTCCGCATAAAAGAAAGAAAGCAATCCCCATAGCCGCTGCCTTTACTACTGCAATGGTATTCTCCCGATTCGAAATAGAAAACGCCGTTATCAAAAACAGGCCAATCGGCAATATGTATGCAAAAATTCCAAAAAGTCCGAACATCACGCTGCTCACAAAACCGCCTGCGGCTCCACCGATGCCAAAATTGCTGATAAGCAGCAAAACGGACACGGCGAAAAGGATGAGTATCTGAACCTCATCCCTGATAAATGCGGTATCTTCCCGTTTCTTCTGAGCCGCCTTTCTGGAAGCGGCTGTTGTTTTCTTTTTTGTACTGGTTCGACCTCTGCCTGACGTGCCTGATGCCATAATCCCCAGTCCCTCCCACTCAAAAAATCTATCATAAGTCAAATGGACATACAGCAAAATTTTTGCTCATTAGTCAACATTATACCATTTTTCTGAAAAAAAGTAAATCACCGAAAACTTCTAAAATTTTCAGGTAAAATTTTAAATACTACAGACACCCGCTGTCAGGAGATGCTGCAAAATAAGGCGACAGGCTTTTCCACTATCGTCTGCTGCCTTATTTTGCAGCATCTCCGTCCCCCTTACTCCCTTTCCTCATTCCATGCCCGAAAAATCTCTCTGGCAATGGGAACTGCATATTCGCTGCCGGATCCGGCTTCCTCCACAATCACACAGACTGCAATATCCGATTCTCCCGAATCCGAAAATCCCGCAAACCATGCATGGCTCTTGCTCTTATCGCTGGAATATTCCGCAGTCCCCGTCTTTCCTGCTATAAAAAAGCCCATATTATCCAGCTTGCTTCCTGTTCCCTCTGTAATAACAGCCTTCATATATTCTGTCAAAATATCCGCTTCCTCTGTTGTCATCAGGCTGCCATAGGCAGACGGACGGAAGGTCTTAACCAAATCCCCTGTGTAAGTCTCTACCCGATCCAGAAGATATGGCTTCATAAGAATACCCTCATTTGCAATAGCGCTTACAATCATTGCCATGTGCATAGGCGTCACCAGCGTTTCCCCCTGGCCGATGGCTGTCATCATCTGCTCTGCAGGCGTGGTTCCGGCTTTTAGGGAAAAAGCACTTTTACTGTAGGGCAGCTCCAGCGGAAGCTCACTGTTAAACAGAAGGCTTTCACAATTGTTTTTAAACGTACTCTCATCCAAAGACAATCCTATAGAAGAAAAGGCCGTATTGCAGGACTTTGCAAAGGCTTTTCGCAGGTCCTCGTCCCCATGTGCCGTCTTTCCATAACAGCTGATCGTATAATTTCCCTCCGTAAGACTGCCGCTGCAATGGAAATGAAAATCCTCATAATCTGGATTTTCCCTCATATAGTCCAATAAAGTCACAATCTTAAAAGTTGAGCCGGGCGGATAAAGCCCCTGCAGGGACCGGTTATAAAAAACACTCTCTGTGTTCTCAGCCTGGTTCAATGCTTCCCAGTCCTCATTGACCCGGTTGGGATCAAAATCCGGCTTGGACACCATAGCCAGAATCTTTCCCGTCTCCACCTCAAGCGCTACCACAGCCCCCCGATGGTTTCCCAGGGCATTATACGCTGTCTGCTGAAGCTTTGCATTCAGTGTAGTAACCACATTGTCGCCAATATTCTTTTCTTCCTGAATCTCCTTTATAATCCTCTCTCCCAAAAATGCATTGGAAGTAAGGAGCTCAAAATTGGCCAGAGACTCGATTCCTGACCGTCCTCTGGTAGAATAGCCCACTACATGGGCAAATACATTTCCATAAGGATAGCTGCGCTTCTCTGTCCCGTCCTCTGTTGTGCTGGTCTCTGCCAGTACCATGCCGTCAGAGGAAAGAATACTGCCCCTCACTACCCGTTTTGCAAAATTCTCCTGTCTGGAGTTGTAAGGGTTGTTGACTACTTCCGGACTCAATGCCACATTAAAATAGACAAAATAGCCAATAAGCAGCGCAAACAGCCCCGTAAAGAGATAGGTAATCATAGCAAGCTCATGATCTTTCTTTTTCCTTTGCTGCCTTGGCTGCCCTTGCTTTTTTTGCTTTGGCTTTTGCGTTTCGTTTCCGTTCTTTTTCAATCTTTAACTCCTCATCTTCTTTCAAGAGATACATTCCCTGAATAATGGCAAACATGGCAATGGTCACAACCATGGAGCTTCCTCCGCTGCTGATAAGCGGCAGTGTCACACCTGTGGAAGGAATAAACTTTACAGCACCGCCGATGGTCAGAAACACCTGAAATCCGTAGAGAGTTCCAAGTCCCAGAGCTGTATATTTATAGAAATCATTTTTAATCTGCATGGCAATATTCACAAACATCATAAAACAGCTTACGCAGATGAGTATCAGGCAGATGGCAAAGGCTCCTCCAAATTCCTCTGCAATGGCAGAAAACATAAAATCCTCCACCACCACCGGAATCTTATTGGGCTCACCCTGGTACAGGCCTGTCCCAAGCCATCCCCCTGTGCCAATGGCAAAGAGGGACTGGGCAATCTGATATCCCTCATTGTCAATATACTGGAAGGGATCACTCCACGCCATCACTCTTACACGCACATGAGAAAATAAATGGTAGCCTGCATAGGCTGCCGCACAGCCTGCCCCAAGTCCGCTTATAAAATAGAGGGGTTTTTTAGCGGCCACATAAAGCATCACCAGATACGTGACAAAAAAGAGCAGCGCCCCTCCCAAATCCCGGGACAGCACCAGCACCAGCACATGGGCTGCTGCCATTAGCGATGTAAAAAACACATCCTTAAACGCCGTACTCTTACTAAGCCGGGCTGCTCCAAAAAATACAAAAGTAATTTTAACAAATTCCGACGGCTGCAGAGCAAAGGAACCGATTTTCAGGGACAGCTTTGCCCCATAGCTGCTCTCTCCAAAGACTGCCACGGCTGTCAAAAGCAGAAGCCCGGCTATGCCATAGATCCAAGGAAGCCTTTGTAAAAATCCGCATTTCCGGATAAGCACCGGAATTACCATAGCCAGAATCAGGGATACAGCAGCAATCTGAAACTGCCGCACTGCTCTGTCATAAGACAGGCGGGTCAGCATAATAAATCCGATTGCCAGAAGCAGACACATATTGTTAAGTACCAGACGGTTGATTTTGGGATAAATCATTTGCGTCATAACGATTACTGCCTGCAGCAAAAACAGCTGGAACAGGTAGAAAATCAGAAGCTTAATCTCCTCAGTCTGCAAATACATAACCACATAGGCCAGAAGATGTATAAAAAACATCAGAAGATTCTGCATTTTCCAGCCATAATTAATCTCACCCTGATTTTTCTTTTTAAGTACAGAAAAACTCAGAAGTGTATATAAGGCAATTAGAATGATAAATGCAAATTTGGATAATTCTACAATGAGATTTGTCATAATATGGGCTACTCCACTCCCCGTTTTAAGTGACCTCTGGTAAATGCTCCCTCCATGGTTCCTGCTTCCTTGTTATGGCAGAACACCTCCACATATTGTCTCAAAATCCTCTGAATTTGATGTCTATCCTCCAATATAAAGCTCAATCGAAGGCTTTTGGGAGAGATTCTCCCCACTTCTCTTGCATTTCCAAGAAGTGACAGAGGTTCACAATTATAGATGACATTATAGCACCAGCGACATTCATTCACCACAGGAAACTCTTTCTTATATCGGTCAGAAAGTCTAAAGATCTCCTGCTGTTTCCTGCAGGAACCCAAGGTTTTATGAAGGCAGTTTGCCGTTACCATCAGAGGAAGATAACCGTACACCACCATCTCACTGTCCTCACAGCCCCGGACACGCAGTTCCTTTTCATTCAATTCCAGAGGAAGAGTATCCATAAGGATTCCCTGTTCCCTCCAAAAGCTGCGGGCTCTTTGATTAAAAGTATAGAGATTGTGATCCAGGATCACTGGAAGGTTCCAGTCGGATTCTTTTAAGAATGCCAGCTCTTCCAGATTCTTTACCACAAGGAAATCCAGTCCGGAGCTCTTTAGCTGCTCCAGCCGTTTCTCAAAATAATGCCGTTCATCTGTCCGGAATATAGCCGGAAGCACAAGTCCCCAGGACTTTCCTGCCTTATGGCAGGCATCTGCATAGACCTTCAATCCTGCAAAATCCGCCTGACTGGCAAAAAGAGAGACTCTGGTAACTTCCGGAATCTCCAATACTGCCGAAAGAGCGTCCAGCTGCTCCAGCTGCACATGAATTGCATACGCATTTCTTTTTTTCTGCATTTTTCCCATATGGCCAGACTCTGTGTCAGAACATATCGGCAGCGGGCTCTTCTCTGCTTCCGTCAATTCTAAAAGTTTTTCCGGTTTTTCTCTTCTTCCTTTTGTTCTAAGCTCAGCCTCCAGCTTGTCAAGTGCCTCTCTGCGCATGGAATTCAACTGGCGAACCGGAAGGAATACTTTCTGCTCCCCTTCAAGCCTCAATTCCTCAAAAATAAAGGGTGTGTCCCCTGTCTTTCGGAGCGGCCTGAGAATAGCTTCCGGCTCCATGGGTTGATTCTTCGGCACTTGGGCCGGTTCACCCAGAACGGTTATACCAGTCCCTCTACATGTTACCAGAAATTCCGTGGAAAATTCCGTAGAAATCCGGAAGCTTCCCTTAATTTTTTCTTTCTTCTCTGTGTCCAGATATTGCCGCCTAAGCTCTGTCAGAAGCTCCTCATAGGCCTGCTTTTCCCGAAGCTCCTGCCTGTTCTTTTGGCTTCCCTGCTTCCCCTTTTGGCTGCTGCCTTCAAAGTGTCCCGGCCTGGTAAGGGACATCAGCTCCCGGCCGTTTCTCACTTGATAATACCCCCTGGAAAATCCGCCCCGATTATAAAGACGTCTTAACTTACCCAAGTCCTCCCCCGAAACCTGATATCCTTCCTTCCCATGCTCCAAATAGTAATCCAGATATTTTCGGTAAATAGCCACCACGCCTGCCGTGTACTCCGGCCGCTTCATCCGCCCCTCAATTTTCAGGGAACAGACGCCGGCCTCCAAAATCTCCGGAAGCAGTTCAATCGTACACATGTCCTTTGGGCTCAAAAGGTATGCCTCTTCCTGACGGCTCTTCACGCTTCCCTCAGCCTTCACCTGATAGGGCAGACGGCAGGGCTGAGCACAACGCCCCCGGTTTCCGCTTCTTCCTCCCAGCATGCTGCTGAGAAGACATTGGCCGGAATAACAATAGCAGAGGGCACCATGGATAAAGCTCTCTATCTCAATGTCTACCAAAGCCCCAATCTCACGAATTTCCTCCAGCGAAAGCTCTCTTGCCGTAACAATCCGTGCTGCACCTTGTTCTTTCAGAAAGGCGGCACCTCCCGGCCCCAAAATTGTCATCTGTGTACTTGCATGGATAGGAAGATCCGGAAAATACTCCCGGATATAGGACAGCACTCCAAAGTCCTGCACAATCACTCCATCCAGACCACTCTCGTAATAGGGTCTTAAATAAACACCCAATTCTTCCAACTCTCTGTCCTTTAGAAGGGTATTCACAGTCAGATACAAATCGCAGCCGTGAAGGTGGGCATAGCCAATAGCCTCGCAGAGCTCCTTCTCTCCGAAATTGTCTGCATAGGCTCTGGCGCCAAATCTGGCGCCCCCAAGATACACTGCGTCTGCTCCTGCTCCTACCGCCGCCTTCAGACTGTCGTAGGAACCTGCCGGAGCCAGAAGTTCTGTTGTATGTCTCATCATTCTCTCCTAATTCTAATGCACTGTCAGTGTGCTGCCTGCTTCATATCTGATATAAGGCTAAGAAATCACGGGAAAAATGGCTTCTATAATAGGAAATGAAAGGGGTTCTGCAAATAAGACCTTCGGATCTCCTATCTTACAAAATCCTCACTGCCGTATTTTGCAGCACCCCCCGATATACACTGCTGTACTTCCCATTATGTCTCTTATGTATATGACCGCTGTCCAAGTCTTCTTTGAAGCTCTCTATTCTCCCGCTGAAGACGCTCAATCTCTGCCTCAAAGCTCCGCTTCTGTTCAGTCAGACGCTTCTGAGCTGCCTGATTCTGATCTTCGAGCTTCTTATGTGAGCTTTGCCTTTGGGCTTCCATAGCCTTTTTCTGGTTCTCCAGATTCCGTTCCTGTGCCGCTATGGTCCGCTTCAGCTCCTGCCGTTCCCGATCTGCCTCCTGCTTTCTGGATTCCAGCTTCTCTGCACTCTCCTGCTTTCGGCTCTCCAATTCCTTTTTCTGCGCTTCCAGCGATTCCTCAAGCTCTTTCTTCTCGGCATTTAGCTTTGCTGTCAGTTCCTTTTTCTCAGAAGCCAGTTTTGTCTCCCATTCTTTTTTCTGAGCAATCTGCAATTCCTTCAGTTCTTTCTTCTCTGACTCCAGCTTTTCATTGGCCATCTGGGCTTCAATGAGATCGTGACGGATTCCGTACATCTCTCTCTCTTTCTTCTCCAACTCGGCTGAAAGCTTATCTGCCTGATGCTTGGCCTTGAAGAAATCATCTGCCAGATTCATATTCAGCATCATCTGCTTCTGATCTGTATTCTGCTTGCGATATCCATCCATCTGCTGGAACTGGGCCAGCTTCTCATTGATATATACAGAAACCTGATGCAGATATTCCGGAGTCTCATAGCCGCTGATTCGAAATACCTTCCCGGCAATTACAACCTCTACTGTATTCTTCGTAGCCATAGCACTCACTTCCTTTTCCCCATCTATAATGCTTGTAATTCTACAGCCCACAGTGCACATTCGGAAATCCCCATATTTTCCTCATCTGCGGGCTTTTGCCTGTCAAAATACATATCCTTTCGGATTAGACGGACTTCGTCCGATATGTATATTATATCGGATACAGACAAAAAAGCAAGCAAATCATGGCTGAAATAGACCTAAATGCTCGTATCCCGTTACTGTTCACTCCTGGACCGTGCACTGCGCTACACGGTCACAGGCCAGTACAGTACTGGGGCCGGAATCCGGCCTCTTGCCGTAAGGCAACTTTAAATAGGCCGGATTCGTTACTGTGAACACCATGGGTGTGAACAGTAACCGTATCCCAACTCTGTCACAACACGTCCTCTGGGTGTTCGGTTAATAAATCCCCGTTTGATCAAATATGGCTCATAGACATCCTCAATGGTTCCCGCATCCTCTCCGATAGCCGCCGCCAAGGTATCCAGTCCCACAGGCCCTCCCGTAAACTTCTCAATCATAGTATTTAAAATCAGGCGGTCTGTCTGATCCAGGCCGCAGCGATCCACCTCCAGCAGATCCAATGCAAAATTCGCAATTTCCTCCGTTATCCGCCCATCATACTTCACTTGGGCAAAATCACGCACCCGCTTTAACAGACGGTTGGCAAGACGCGGCGTTCCTCTGGAACGTCTGGCCAGCTCCAAAGCGCCTTTCGGTTCCATCTCCACATCCAGCACCTGCGCTGAACGCATTACAATGGTCTGAAGCTCCTGCTCCGTATAAAATTCCAGATGGTGCACCACTCCAAACCGATCCCGAAGAGGGGCCGTGAGAAGCCCTGCCCGTGTAGTTGCTCCAATCAGAGTAAAATGAGGCAGATCCAGGCGAATGGAACGGGCCGTTGCTCCCTTGCCAATGACAATATCAATGGCAAAGTCCTCCATGGCCGGATAAAGCACCTCCTCCACCTGTCGGTTCAGGCGATGGATCTCATCTACGAACAGCACATCTCCCTCTGACAGGTTGTTTAAAATCGCTGCCATCTCCCCCGGCTTCTCAATAGCCGGCCCGGAAGTAACCTTCATATTTACCCCCATCTCATTGGCTATTATTCCGGCCAGAGTCGTCTTGCCAAGTCCCGGCGGCCCATAAAACAGCACATGATCCAAAGCCTCTCCCCGCTCCCTGGCCGCCTGAATATAGATTTTCAGATTCCCCTTTGCCCTTTCCTGTCCGATGTACTCATTCAGCCTTTGGGGCCTCAGACTGTATTCTGTGCGCACATCCTCCTCTATGGCCTCTGTTGTGATAATCCGTTTTCCCATCTGCATCTTCCTCAAACTACATCTAATCGAAAATATTATAATTCTTTTCTTTATAACACTTTCCCTGATTCGCGATTTTTCAAGCACAGGCAATCCTGCAAATTTCCCCTAAAAGGACATATGCTTCAATGCCGCTTTCAGAATCTCTTCCACACCCATCTCTTCTTTAAGCTCTGCCTGACGGACTGCTTTCAGTGCATCGGATGCAGAATACCCCAGAGCTGTAAGCGCTTCCACTGCCTCGTTCTTAGCCTCTGTCAATCCGGCGGCAGCTCCCGTCTGCAAATCTGCTTTTGCAAGCTTCGCCTCAAAAGCATCCTCCAGCTTCAGCTTGTCCTTCAGCTCCAGAATCAGTTTCTGCGCCGTCTTATGACCGATACCCGGGGCCTTGGCAATGGCCCTGGCATCGTCTGCCAGAACTGCAAAGCGCAGATCATCCGCAGAAAGAGCCGACAGAATTCCAAGAGCTCCCTTTGGCCCGATTCCGCTGACGCCAATCAACATCCTGAACAGCTTTTGATCCTCTCTGGTCAGAAAACCATAGAGCTGCAAGCCGTCCTCCTTCACCTGCAGATAGGTATAAAGCCGAATCTCTTCCCCATGACTCGGCAGCAGATCCAGATCCTTTCCGGAAATCAGAATCCCGTAACCTACTCCCCCTGTCTCTACAACCACAAGGCTCTCCTCCGGTTCCAGATAAACAAGGGTTCCTCTGATATATGAAATCATACCCGTTTCCTCCGTTGTCTTCTGCTATCATATCACAGTATTTTTGCAAAATCAATCATATGTTCGAATATCGTTCCAAAAAAAGACCTCCCGATTGATTCGGGAAGCCTTTCTCTGCATTCCAATATTTAGCGCCAGATATAGGTCTGGCCCATTTCCCTAAAAATTAATCTACGGAAATGATCTCTTTCTTGTTGTAAGAGCCGCAAGACTTGCAAACTCTGTGAGGCATCATCAGCTCGCCGCATTTGCTGCACTTTACCAGATTCACTGCGCTCATCTTCCAGTTTGCTCTTCTCTTATCTCTTCTTCCTTTGGAAGATTTATTCTTGGGACAAATAGACATGGGTTACACCTCCTCTAATTACTGTTCTTAAATATCTCGGCTATTACGGCCATTCTTGGATCCAGTTCCACCGTATCACAGCTGCAGGCGCCGTGGTTGAGATTGGTTCCGCATTTCCGGCAGATCCCCTTACAGTCTTCTCTGCATAAGGTCTTCATAGGCCAGTTCACCAAAATCTCACCGTAGACAAGCTTGTCTACATCCAGGTTGTATCCAATGATAAAGTCTGTTTCATCCAAGTCCTCGATTCTGCCCTCGGCTGTCTGCTTCATATCCACTTCCTTATGAAAAGTAAGCTTTAAGGGTGTCTCCACCTCCATAAGACAGCGATCACAGGGAATTGCTGCAACAATCTCTGCCTTTCCCTCAATCCTGAGCTTTTCCTCCCCAAGATTGGTGATAGTAAGCTCTGCCGGATCCTTTTGGATAAAAGGAAAGCTTCCCAGGCTGGAATCAAAGGAGTTCATTTCCAAATTTACCTTTTTGGAAACCGTCTTCACATCACAGGATAAAACATCATTTAAATGAATGAGCATAGTACTCTCCTAACACATACTAGAATAGTATAGCTAGCACTGAGAATTTTGTCAAGCTATTTTCCGGAAAATTCCACCGAAAAAATATAAAAACTATAATTATTTTCTCCCATTTCTTTTCTAAACAGTGGTATCTCCACTCTGCTCTACCAGGGATGCCGTTGTAATGCTTTCCAAATCCATCAGCTTTTCAATTAAGCCCTTCTGATCCTGCACGCGGACTTCAATTGCAAGATTCAGATTTGTTTTCGATATATTCCTGGCTCTGGTTCTTGCGTATTGACAGCTTTTATTTACAATCTGCATAATCTCTTCCTCCTCTTTATAGGATGCTGCATTCACAACCAAAATTAATGCTCTTCTTGATTCCGGCAGCATGGAAAAAATCACAAGCACTATGGTCAGCATCGCTGATGTGATAACTGCAATCATTGTAAAGCCGGCTCCGCAGATAATTCCCACGCTGATTGACCAAAACAGAAAGGCCAAATCCATGGGATCCTTGATTGCTGTTCGAAAACGCACAATGGACAATGCTCCGACCATTCCCAAAGATACAACAATATTAGATTGAATGGTCAAAATAATTGCCGCTGTGACAATCGCAATTGTTACCAGAGACAAATTAAAATTGCGGTTGTAAAAAGAATTCTTATTTATATTCTTATATATCATGTAAATATAAGCGGCAATTACGGTTGTAGATAAGATGCAGATAAAGATACTGCTAATCTCCAAATTTCCCGATGCATATCCCTCAATAAAGCTTTCTTTGATGATTTCTCTTATTCCCATAACAAACATACTCCCTATTTTTACTCTTGCAGGCAATGATCCGGACACAGGCCCTTGTCCCTGTATGTGGCAATTGCTGCAAGGCTTCATGCTCCTTTAGCCTGTCAGAGCCTTGACTTAATTACAAATGATATATCCTGCACATATAATATTTTGAAAATGCAGTCCATTGCAGACTATCCATCTGCATGACCTCCTTAATCAATGGCGGCAGCAGTTCATCCCATTTTACCTCTAAAATGCTGAATCCCTGGGACAAAATCGGCCTTTCCGAATACCCTCCCTCTAAGAAATAGGCTGTGTCATTGGAGGATGTGATCTTTCTGTCAAAGGTAATGCGGACATTTCCGGCCGCATATACAAAAGGAATTCTTTCATAAGAAACTATCGCCTTTGGAATCATATTGCGGAACTGCATTTCAAGAAACAGTCTTTTCTTTTTTGCCGAAAGTCCGGAGGCTATTGTTGGGATCGTGCCATTTACAAGCTGCCTGCATTCTTCTTGATCTAACAGGCAGGATTCCTTTTTAGTCATACCATGAACTTTGCTTTTCTTCTCCAGCCGCACGTATTCCTGATCATTATTATAATATCTCATTCGGAACTTAGAACGCAGGTCTGAACCATTCTCATTATCAAAGAGGCAGCTGTCATCATAATCATCAAAATACAAGCTTCTGACCATATAAGCGCCGCCCGGAGCTGTATGGCAGTCCCTTTCCAAAAGCCCTGCAGCCTGTAAAATGAGAATCTCCTCCTCCATTTTGTTAATCATATATTTGTATTCATGCCGATACCTATTCATTTTCTATGCAGCCCTCCATCAAATATGCGCTGCCTGATACATGAAAAGCGTCAAGCACAGAATTGATCCAAAGCGAGCAATTACTTACATAAAGATCTTTGGATGAAGATACAGCATTTTCTCCTGCAATAATCTGAATATCGCCGCCTTGAATCTCAATGGTTCCCTTGTTCTCATTTCCTGTTTTCTTTGTATACAGGCCATGGCCTTCGCTTTCGATAGAAAGAGTTGTTGGACTGAGGCATATGCCATCGTTTCCCTGTATTCCATCTCCCTTTGCCTGAATCGAAATATCCCCTCCCAGGATTTTTATAATGTCTTTTGAGTGAATTCCCTTATTGTAAAGGCCATATACACTAAGAACTCCATTTCCATTAAAGGACAAATCGCAGTTGCTGTATATTGCCGCATCTTCCTCATCCTGTTTGCGATAATATGCTTTATCCTGAATGGCATTTGATGTGTTATCCATTACAGTAATAATAACCTTTCCGGCTGCTTGAATATCAATGGCCGGACCAGACGGTGACATAATATTCACATTGTTCAAAAACAAATGCACGATCTGCTCTTCTGCATCAATACATATTCGTCCCTCATAATCTCCGTATAATAAATAATCGCCTGCATCTGTAATTGTATATTCAACATCCATTTGGGATAAATTTATTTCCACTGCATTCTCCGGATTTGTATTTAAATCAGCCTTTGTACATGCATACACTTCCACATACTCTTCCGCTTTTATTGTATTCATTACCTCTGTTTTACTTGGATCGGCCAAATCAGGCAAAGAAAGCTTTACAAATAAGAAGCAGGTTCCTATGGATAATGCGCATAAGAAATACAGATATATCCTTTCTGAACTCATTTTTTTTCTTGTCACATTATTTATTTGATTTGTATGCCTCATAATGATGGAATCCTCTCCTTCTACACGCTCTTGTTTTTACTCTTCCACTTCAATATCCTTATCAAAATAGTCTTTGATATAGACATATCTTCCTTCAAAAAATGTCCGTAAATCATTTAGTGTGTTCTCAAAGGTTAAAGATTTATCATTATTTTTTCCATAAAAACGAGCATATTCTTTTTCTAAAGGAGCTTTCATTTGACTTTCAAATTCATCCAAAAAAACATTTATTTTTTCCGGACGGAATTCTGTTTCTGCCATATTTAAAATTACATCTGCAAATTTTTTACGGCACTGCTCATTTTTCATTATACTTGAAAACAAAGCATCTCGCTCTATCACTTCTTTAAAGGAATCCTTTTCTATATTTCCTACTTCCATTGAAGGGCTATTTACATCAAAAAGAATCCATCTCCATTTTCCATCAGAATATGCATCCTCCCGAACCTCTTTGGTCCTCCACAAAGCAAAATTGCTGCTAGGCCAATCATTCCATCTGGCAATATAAATCTCGGCTGCATAATATTCCAGAAAGCTGTCAATATCTATAAGTTCACATACCTTCTGATAATTTTCATCCACAGAAAGATCCGTACTCACAATGTAAGAGAACATGTCTTCATAAAGGGCAAACTCTTCTTCACTTACAACAATGCCATCCTTCCCATGTTTTATCAAAACTACATTATTTTTGTCCACATTATAGTGATAAGCAAAGTATTCATCATCATATTTTTCTGTAAGCCAGTAACAACCCCAATACTCTCCATCCAAAAATAATACATACGGCTCAAAGTCCATGGTAGAAAAATTCCGTTCTGGAAGGATGCTCATAACTAAAGCATCTTTTACTTTCACCAGATTATCGTCACCACCTGCAAAAAATGTCATTCTCTGAGGCTCGTAAGATGTTCCGAAAAACTCTGCCTCAAACCTGCTGCTTCCATCATATTCATTTCTTGCATATAGATTAAAGCTTCTGGGAATTTTCCCTCTGCTCCCTGCCCCCTGAATCCGCATTCCGCATTCTTTTGTCAAAATCAAAATACCATCCTGATCAAAAAACTGCAGGCAGGCTTCCCGTTCCCATGCCGCGCCTCTCTGTGTATAGTTAGAACTTTGCCACCACCAAAGATGGGAATACCACTGTTCCGCATCATATTCCCGGCTATTATCATAGAACCATCCCTTTACATAGATACCACTTTCATAATCAAAAAGATTATTCGGATCTGTAATAACAGACAACACATTCATACCCTCATAACCTTTCTTTTCCTGGAATCCCACAAAATAAGACGAAGAAATCACTTCACTCTCATTGTCTTCTTCATCTACACAAACAGCACGAATAATGGTACATTTGTCAATTAAGTAATCTGGTGCACAATATCCTGGGGGCTCATAGATTTCATCAGCCATAAATCCCACAGACACATCCTCTCGCATACTCCAGACATTTTTCTGCTTACTTTTATCGCAAATATGAATTGGCCCTTGATAAAGGTTTGATTCTTTAGATGGGATACTTCCATCCAAAGTATAAAAAATAGACTGTCCATCTTCACAGAATAGCTCTAAATCAAATTCATCTTTATAAAATCCGCTTTCACAAGAAAATGTGGGGGCAGACAGAATAGGATAGGAATCCGTATTCTTTCCACCTGGGGTACATGTCCTGATTGTCCACTCCTGTCCGCCATCGGAAAGCCTACAATAAGAACTATCCTTCTTCAATGCCACACATTCAATTTGATCAATAACTTTTCCTTCCCAAGACAAATAGAGAGTTTCTCCGGAATCTGATATCTGAAAGGGCGTATTTTCATCCAGCATTATCGTCTGGTACTCCCCTGGACCCAGAGCATTTAACGGAACCTCAAATTTTTCTAAATCATCCTCGTCATCTGACAAATAAATTTCTGAAACTAAATAAGGAAGCCAGCCATCATTATACAATTCTACGTAATCGCTTACAGTACCATCCTCATCCAAAAAGACGCTTACGTTTTTACTGCATACCTCATTGATTACTAACTTAGAAACACCAGAAGATTGTACAGCATAGCAGGCAATAGATGCCACTATCATTATAGATGCTAACAGTAAGACTGCTGCTTTGCAATGAACAGGGAAGCCGTTTTGAACGTATACCCCCCCCCCCAAAGAATTTCTTCAATAATTGCCTTAATACAATTCCAATTATAATCGCTGCTGTCATACACAGCAAAATAGACTTTGAAAAATAGGTGAAATTTTGATAGAATATATTCCCTTTCCCAATGTTTAAAGCGGTCTCTACCAAATTCCAGCTATGGAAATTCCTGTAATGAAATAAAGAATATACCAAAAAATTAAATCCGCTGCTGACAATAAAAAGCAACAGAAAAATACTGGCTTTCACATACCTGCTTTTCCTCTTACATTGTATATTATATAAGATACCCAGAGTAATTACTTCCGGAAGTATTCCTATTAAGATGAGGCTTATCAATAGTAAAATCCCGTAAAATGACATTTCCTGTTCCTTTTAATAATCATTTGTATTTTTACACAACTTATCCACAGATAAGATATCCTTTCCTTAACTGTGGATAAGCAAGTAGTTCTTTAAATATTTTTTAGCTGAAACTCTATAACTGTAAAATCTTCACTATTTTGTAAGACGCAGAGTCTCTCTTGCGATTGCCAGTTCTTCATTCGTAGGCAGAATCATAACCTTTACCTTGGAATCCGCTGTGGAGATCATCTGGTTCTTTCCACGGCAGTTGTTGGCCTCGTCGTCAATCTCTACCCCCAGATATCCCAGATAGCTGCAGATAGCCTTCCGTGTCTTCATATCGTTCTCACCTACACCTGCGGTGAATGCGATAGCGTCCACGCCGTTCATAGCTGCGGTGTAAGCTCCGATGTATTTTACTACACGGTAGATGAATGCTTCCAGAGCCACCTCTGCCAGATGGTTTCCTTCGGATTTCGCTTTCTCAATATCACGGAAATCGCTGGACACGCCGCCGCTCATGCCAAGTACACCGGACTTCTTGTTCAGGATGTTCAACATCTCGTTTACATCCTTGCCCTCTTTGTTGCAAATAAACTGCAGAACCGCAGGATCTACGTCACCGCTTCTGGTTCCCATGATCAGACCCTCTAATGGAGTGAGACCCATGGAAGTATCCACACACTTACCGCCGATGGAAGCAGAAATGCTGGCGCCGTTGCCTAAATGGCATACGATAACCTTGCCCTTTTCCGGATCAAGCCCTGCAAACTTAATTGCCTCACCGGATACGAACATATGGCTGGTTCCGTGGAAGCCGTAACGGCGGATGCTGTATTTCTCAAAATACTCATGAGGAATAGCGTAAAGATAAGCTTTCTCTTCCATAGCCATACCAAAGGTAGTGTCGAATACTGCCACGTTGGGTACGCCGGGCATAGCTTCCTCACATGCCTCGATTCCCATCAGGTTTGCCGGATTGTGGAGAGGTCCTAAATCAAAGCACTCACGGATAACGTTCTTTACATCCTCGTTTACTACGATGGATTCGGTGAACTTCATTCCGCCATGAAGCACGCGATGTCCTACTGCGGAGATCTCGCTGGTATCCTTTAATACGCCGTATTCGGGATCTACCAATGCTTTCATTACCAGAGAAATAGCCTCCGTATGCTTGGGCATAGGCTGCTCTACAACCATCTCCTTGTCATTTGCCTTGTGGGTCAGCTTAGAGCCGTCGATTCCGATTCTCTCACAGAGTCCCTTTGCCATTACGCTCTCATTTTCCATGTCAATAAGCTGATACTTTAATGAAGAGCTTCCGCAGTTCAAAACTAAAATTTTCATGATGATGTCTTCTCCCTTATTTTTCTACTCGATATTCCGCAGTGCGGCTCGTGACAAAAAGTTACAAGCACATGGGCATTCGCCCTGTCATACGGCACTGCTCATTGCTTTCGTGATTATTTAACAATCTCGCCGTATACGGTTCCCGCACAGCCTGCTGCGTTGGACTCGTCGGTGTCAATGTGCATAGCCAGGGCATACTTAGGGCTTACACGCACGATTACATCGCCGAATACCAGGCTTCTGCCGTCGGTATCAATCTTAACGGATACTACATCCTTGTCCTTTACGCCAAGCTTCTCGGCATCCTCGGGAGTTGCATGAATATGACGCTTTGCTGCGATTACGCCCTCTTTCAGCTCTACCTCTCCTGCAGGTCCTACCAGCTTACATGCGCCGCTTCCTGCCACGTCGCCGGACTCACGGATGGGAGCCGTTACGCCGATGGAACGGGCATCTGTCAGGGAAAGCTCGATCTGTGTCTCAGGTCTTACCGGCCCTAAGATGGAAGCTGCCATCTCTTTTTTCGGTCCTACAATGGTTACTTTCTCATTGCAGGCAAACTGGCCCGGCTGGGACAGATCTTTTTTCTTGGTCAGCTCATAGCCTTTTCCAAATAAGGTCTCCAGATCCTCCTGTGTTACGTGTACGTGGCGTGCCGATGTTTCAACAACGAAATTCATAATCCATTCTCCTTTTCTATGTATGTGTTCGCAGTGATGCGGCTTGGGATTTTGCCCTTTTCATCACCCATATCGCAATATGCGATTCTAAGTTCTATTTTATGTGTTTTGGGAAGTTTTTTCAAGTCCTGTCCTATAAATATTTGTACTTTTCATGGTACAATGCTGGATATACGGACGCCGCCGGACAGAAAATATTTTTCCCTCCATGCTCCGCACAGCTTTGCTGTGCTAACACGCCTGTCAGGAAAAATATTTTCTGTCCGGCGGCTGATGATATATAGTTCATCGTTCCCTAAAAAGCTTGGGGCTGCCATAGTCTCTCCGGACAGGGAGGATATGTGCTCCTTGGATGCTAAAGACAGTTATTGAACTGTTCTATGTGAAATCCATTTTCCGGCTACAGTTCTGACACCAGAATGCAGTTGGGCGTCTCAATGGGGATCGGCTTTCCTTTCATACTGAAGTATTTCTTTTCATAGTTGATTTCAAAAATAGTGATGCTGTTGCTTTCATGGTTCAGAGATATAATGTGACGGTTATCCGGGAAGAAGTCACCGGCCTTTGGGTAGTCTCCGCTGATAGGAAGAATACAGATCTTTTCCAGAAGTCCCGTTTCTTTGTCCACATGGAAAATTCCCGCCGTATTATCACCGGCATTGGTGCAGAGTACCTTGCTGCCGTCTTTTGAAAAGCGCAGCGCAGAGGCCGCACTGGTTGCGGAATGATAGTCATTCAGGGTGGAAACCGTCTGGATAAGCTCAAAGGACGGATTTTTTCCGCTTCCGTCGTATTTATATACGGTAATGTAATTTTTCAGCTCACTGATAACGTAAGCATACCGCCCGTCACGGCTGAATTTGATAATCCGGGGAGCGGAGTTGAGTTCGCACATCAGAAGATCCACCAGAGAAATTTTGCCGTTCCGCTCATTAAATTTATAAATTTTAATCTGGTCCGTTCCCAGATCTACGGCACAGAGATATTTTCCGTCCGGTGTCAGGTTTACGCAGTTTACATGCGGGCGGAAGTTTCGTTCCGCAACACTTCCAAGGCCCTTATGGAAAATGCCGTCGGCGATCTCTCCTACACTTCCGTCTTCATTTAAGCGGAGCACCGTTACCTTTCCATCATGCCAGCCTCCTACAAACAGATAAGCGTCCTCCTGATCTGTGGAAATGTAGCACCCTCTCATTCCGTCCACACTGGCGCAGTTTAAAGGCTCCAGATCCCCATCCGGAAGAATGTTAAAAGAACGGACACCCTCGTCGGAAATGGAATACAGCTGCTTTCCGTTGTGGGACAGCTTAATATAGGAGGGATTGTTGATGGGAATTACCTTTCTCTCAACCATTTTTCCCTCTTCCACATCCATATCAAACAGATGGATTCCCTCGCTGCTCCCGTGGGTGTAGGTTCCGACATAGGCTACATATTTTTTCTTATCCATGATGCTCTCCTCCATGCATGTTATACTTAAAAATTCCTCAGGGTACGGTTATTACAAAAAGTATTTCCGAACCGCTTTAAGGGTCTTCTCTATCTCTTCCTCCGTCACAGCCGCTGACACAAACATGGCCTCAAACTGAGAGGGAGCCAGATAAATGCCCTCTTTCAGCATATGAGAAAAATACCCCGCAAAGGCTTTTGTATCTGAGGTTTTGGCAGACGCATAATCCCGAACAGGCTGATCCGTAAAGAACAGACAGCCAAGGGAGCCCACATGATTTAACTGATAGGAGCTTTTGGCCTCTTTCAAAATCTCTTCCATGCCTGTAAACAGCCGTTCCGATTTCCGGTGAAGCTCCTCATAAAAATCAGGCGTGTCTCTGAGCAGGCGGATCTGTGCCAGACCTGCCGCCATAGCTGCCGGATTGCCGCTTAAGGTTCCTGCCTGATAAACCGGCCCTGCCGGCGCAACCATTTCCATAACATCCTTTCGTCCCCCATAGGCCCCCACCGGCATACCTCCGCCGATAATCTTGCCAAAGGTGGTCAGATCCGGTTCTATTCCATAATAGCCCTGTGCTCCGGAAAGGCTTAAACGAAATCCGGTAATCACCTCGTCAAAGATCAATAGGCTTCCATGGTCCGTACAAATCCGGCGCAGGCCCTCAAGGAACCCCTCCTCTGGCAGTACGACACCCATATTTGCTCCCACAGGCTCCACGATAACTGCGGCAATCTCCTGACCCCAGGCATCAAAAATCTCTTCCACATTTTTTATATCATTGTAGACGGCTGTCAGGGTATCCTGGGTACATCCAACCGGAACACCCGCACTGTCCGGCACTCCTGCCGTCATAACGCCCGAGCCCGCTTTTACAAGCATGGCATCGGAATGTCCATGATAGCATCCGGCAAATTTCACAATCTTATTCCGGCCGGTATAGCCTCTGGCCGCCCGGACTGCGCTCATAACGGCTTCTGTTCCGGAATTGACCATGCGCACCATTTGGATGGAGGGTATGATGTCAGAGATAAGCTCCGCCATCTCTACTTCCGCCTCCGTAGCTGCGCCAAAGCTTAAGCCTTTCCTGCATGCCTGCTCCACCGCTTCTAATACGGCCGGATGGCTGTGGCCCAGAATCATTGGACCCCAGGAGCCTACATAGTCAAGATATTGGTTCCCGTCCGCATCAGTTAAATAAGCTCCCTTTGCGGAGGCGATAAACCGAGGGGTCTCTCCTACGGAGCCGAAGGCCCGAACCGGGGAGTTAACGCCTCCCGGAATCCTTTTTACCCCACGTTCAAAGAGCATTTCTGATTTTGTCATTATCCGATTCTCCCCTCGTCCATAAATCCCGCAATCTCCGGCGCAAAATAGGTCAGATACAGATCTACGCCTGCCCGGTATGCGCTCACTGCCGTCTCGCAGATGATTGCCGCCTCATCCACATAGCCCAGGGAAGCCGCCGCTTTTATCATGGCATATTCTCCGCTGACACTGTAGGCCGCTGTCGGAAGCTGAATCCTCTCCTTTACTCCTGCAATAATGTCCAGATAGGTCATGGCAGGCTTTACCATAATAATGTCCGCACCCTCTTCCACATCCAGCAATGCTTCTTTCATGGCCTCCCTGCTGTTGTGGTAATCCATCTGATAGGACTTGCGGTCTCCGAAAGCCGGGGCGCTGCCTGCGGCATCCCGGAAAGGACCATAAAAGGCGGAAGCATATTTTACCGCATAAGACATGATGGGGACTTCCTGATAGCCGTTGGCATCCAAGAGATTTCGAATCGCTCCCACACGGCCGTCCATCATATCTGAGGGCGCTACCATGTCCGCACCGGACTGCACCTGGGAAAGAGCGATTCTGGCCAAATAATCCAGAGTCTTGTCATTGTCCACATATTCTCCCTTTAAAATTCCGCAATGTCCGTGGGAGGTGTACTCGCACATACATACATCACCGATGCAGTAAAGCTCCGGAAACTGCCGCTTCGCCTCCCGAAATGCTTTCTGCACAATGCCGTCCTCCGCATAGGCGCCGCTGCCGCAAGTATCCTTGTGTTCCGGAATTCCAAAGAACATCACGCTTCCCACGCCGGCATTCATTAACTTCTCCAATGCAAAGGGCATGCGATCCACACTATAGCGGTACTGCCCCGGCATGGTGGGAATCTCTTCCTCGATCCCTGTCCCCTCCTTGATAAACATGGGGTAGATAAGGGAACTCTTGTCCATCCGTGTCTCACGGACCATTTTCCGCAAAACGGCACTTGTCCGCAGACGGCGGGGCCTTATCTTCATGTCCATAATATGAAAACCTCTTTTCCTTGTATGTGTATACCCTCATGTACAAGGGTACCATTTTACTTAATTCTTACCTCATTTTCCAATCAGGACGGTTTTTCTTGAAAAAGCAAACCCATATTTTCGTATTCTGTCCTTTGCAATCCCTTTCTCTATCAGTACGGCTTCATAGTTCTTTTGTTCTATCTGCCTTACCGCCGCCCCCACAGTATCCATAAGCTCCGGTTCCTGCCCTTATGGATTTTTTCCCGTATCAAAATAGCTGAATGTGGCCAAAGCAACTTTATTTATAAATACATTCATTGCTTTTACATCATCTAACAGCAATGCCTTGATAAAATCGTTTTATACGGAGGCTGCTCTGCCAAACCATATTCTCAAATCTTCTTTTTAAACATATACCGGATCCCCTCCGCAGCTTTTCTTGCCTTCCTGTGCTCATCTCCTCCCGCCGTCACACCTGCCACCAGGTCCTCCTGGATGGCCAGGCCCCGGAAAGTTATGCCAATCAGCCTGGGAGCAGCCCTTTCAATCCTCATTAATCTCATTAAGCTCAGAAAAAGGAATTTTTCCATGTACCTCCATTAAAAAACGTCCTGTAGGGTATCCGTCTGGTCCCATTTCTGCAAGCTGACCATGGTTGCACCGTGAGAATCCCTCACCTAAAAAGCAGTCATCCACCTCGGCTCCTTCCGGATCGTCTAGGTGATATAAAAGGCTTTCATATGCCTCGAACATCAAATCATAGGCAAATTTTTCAATTGTCTCCAAGGAAGCCCCCTCCTTCCTCAAAGCAGCAACTATCGGGAAACGTTTATCCAGTGTGCCATCCTCTATCCGCTTTTCAAGCATCTTTCGATAACCGCCTTTATAAAACTCTAAATCGTCGCTCAGTGGTTTCAAAAATCGGAAAGTAGGAAGCACTGCCCATACATCTGATTCATACTGCAAATACCAGTCTGCTGTTTTCTCACTTAACCCCATCGCAACCATTAAATCTTTCTTTTCCTCTAATGTCATTCCAGCTCCCTTTCCTACTTTCATTTTCCCCAATATACAACCTTTCCACCACTCTCCGAATTTCCTCCGAAGCAGCACGCACCTGTTTGTGATTCCGCCCACTGGCTGTCACTCCTACTACTAGTTCATCCTTGGTGGCAAGTCCTGGAAAGTAAAAATCGCACAACTCTTTATCACTGCTCACATTCACCGGAATTTGCTTTTTTTTGCACTCCAACCCAATCTGTTCATTGATCTCTCTGTTATTCGTTGCTGCCAAAACAAGATACGTATCTCTTAGTATCTCGCCAGGGTGATATTCTTCCTGTCTCCAAGCAAGCAATCCTCCCTTTGAAAGCCTCTGTATTTCACTCGAAGCCTTTGGTGCAACCACTGTAAGCTCACAGCCAAATTCCAGGAGAGCCAAAACTCTACGGGACCCAATAGCTCCTGCCCCGTACACAAGAACCTTCTTTCCTTCTAAGCTCACAAACAAGGGAAAATACCGGCTCATACTTCCTGCTCCTGCCAGCCCTTGCACACATCAATCCACTCTTTTGCCGTGGAATAACGCTCCAACTCCTCCATATTAAGCTCAATGGCACTGTTGGAGCTTCCCGCCGCCGGAAATACAGTCTCAAACCGTCTCAGGGACTCATCCAGATAGACACGCACAGTCTCCGGAATGCCAAAGGGACACACACCTCCCACGGCATGGCCGACTTTCTCCGATACCTCTTCCTGGGACAGCATCACTGCTTTCTTTCCAAACTTATCCTTATACTTGCGATTATCAATCTTGGCATCTCCCGCCGCTACAATCAGAATCGGCTCCTCACCTATCTTAAAGGACAGGGTCTTGGCAATCCGGGCCGGAATACAGCCCACCGCCTGTGCCGCCAACTCTACCGTAGCACTGGACACCTGAAATTCCAGAATCCGATCTTCCATTCCAAAGGAAGAAAAATACTTTCGTACAATCTCTATTGACATTTATAACTCCATTCCAGTTCCACAGTATCTCTACAGCACCCCTTATCCAGAACAATTCCCAGCCACAAGGAAACGTGTCTGTAAATTGTTCTGGTGCTGTACGAGATACTGCTGTTCTATAATTCTTCTTCAATCTCTTTCAGTGCCTGCTTTAACTCTTCCCGGGCCTCTTCGATCTTCCCTCTGTCCCGGGTATTTAAGACTTCTTCAAACTTCCGGATCTCCATGTCAATGATCCGTCTGGTATCTCCCATACTCTCCTCATAGAGCCGTTCGCATCTGAGAAGCAGAAGCTTGTTTTCCTCCTGATCCCTGGGGTGAATCTTCAGGTAGGACAATTCCTCCATACGCTCCTGAATCTCTTCATCGGTCATCTCATTTTCCTGGCTCTTGATGATCTGTTTACGCACCTCGCCTGTGGAAATCACCTTAACCTCTACCTCCAGAATGGAGTTGATGTCATAGGTGTAGGTCACATCCACGGACTCCTCACCTGCCCGGTTCTTGGGTACGTTGACCGTCAGTTCCCCAAGCAGCAGGTTATTTGCCGCAAAGCGGCTCTCCCCCTGAAGAATATTGATGGTAATCTTGCTCTGATCGTCGTGAAGCGTATAAAAACGCTCCGTCCGGCTGGCCGGAATGACCGTATTACGTTCAATAATGGGACAGTAATGCCCGGACTCGTAACGTCCGTTTCCACGGTTTACCGTCACTTCCGTTCCCAAAGTAAAGGAGCAGACATCCGTGAGGATCACTTCCTTTACTGCCTGATTACGCTCTTTCATGGCCGCCTGAATGGCTGCCCCCAAGGCTACCGCTTCATCGGGATGCACGGACGTATCCGGGAACTTCCGAAACAGCTTAATGATAAAGTTCTTTACCACCTGGAGCCTGGTGGCACCGCCCACCAGCACCACCACATCAATATCTGACAGCTTAATATGAGCATCCGCCAGACTTCTCTGAACCGGCTTTCGAATCTTATCAAGGAGAACCTCACACTGTTCCTCATAGTCTTTCTGGGTGATCTCCAGCTCCTCCAGTTTGCCGTCAATGGTGCAGGCAAACCGGGATTTCACACTGTCCGCAAAGCCAAGCTTGCATTCCTCCGCTGCCTTGTGGACCATTCCTCTAGTCTTGGCATCCAGAGAATCCAAATCAATCTTCTTTTTCTGCAGAAACAGCTTCTCCAGCACATCTGTAAAGTCCTCGCCGCCCAGATAATTATCCCCGGCCACGGCACGAACCTCCAGAATATTCTGAAACAGTTCCAAAATGGACACGTCAAAGGTACCGCCGCCCAGGTCGAAAACAAGAAACTTGGTGTTCTTTGTCTTCTCGTAAAGACCGTAGGCAATGGCCGCCGCCGTAGGCTCGCTGATGATACGCTCCACCTTTAAGCCTGCCAGCTCCCCGGCACGCTTGGTTGCCTTTCTTCTCTTGTCATCAAAATAAGCCGGAACACTGATAACAGCTTCTGTCACCTCTTCTTTCAGATAGGCTTCCGCATCCTCTTTCAGAGAGCGAAGCACAAAGGAGGACAATTCCTCCGCCGTAAACTGCTTGTGCCCCAGGTCAAACTTTTTGGTGCTTCCCATGCTCCGCTTAAAGACCGAAGCCGTGGTTCCCGGATACAAAAGCCCCCGTTCTCTTGCAGTCTCACCTACATAAATCTGGTCATTTTCATCCACGCTTACAATGGAGGGGGTCAGATTCTTTCCCAGACGGTTGGGAATAATCTTAGGGCCATCCTCCGTAAAGTAAGCGGCCAGACTGTTTGTTGTTCCTAAATCAATTCCAATAATCATTCCGTATTCCTCTAGTCTATTATTTCTGTCTTTTTTGCTGCATTTTGCAAACTCATTCCTGTATCCTGCGGCTTTTTAACGCTTTCTCAGTTTTTTCGTAAGCAGCTCCACCTTTGCAATGCTTAAATTATTTTCTACCGACTCCCTGCATGCTTTTTCGTAGCAGTTAAGAGCCTCCGTAAGGTTGCCCTCTTCTTCCCGCAAAAATCCCATGGCTTCCCAGTAATCCTCGCACTCCTTAAAGTTACAGTGACGGCACTTGGCAGCCTTTTCGATTTGGTTGAAATATTTTTTAGCCATTTCCAGATCGCCGATATAATAATACATGGCACCCATATTGTAAAGGCGGCTTCTTCTATAATAAAAATCATTTAAATATTTGTCAATATGTCCGAAACGCCTGCCGATGGATTCCAGGGCCAGTTTCTGATAGGGAATGCCCTTGTCCGGCGTTCCAAGCTCGTAATAGCATTCCATGATGCTGCGGCAGCAGCGATCATAACCATAATCGTTCTTATTCTTCAACTCCAGAGCCTTTTGGTACATCTCCAATGCCTTTTTCGGGTTTTTCTTAAAATAAAGGTACACATCCGCAATGTGGTACCAAGCATCCGAAGCGTCCCTGTCATTCTCCGCTTTCTTCCGGGCAGTCTGATACAGGGAAATGGCCTTTGCAAATCGCTTCATCTGCTCATAGATCCCGCCTGCTTCCAGATAATAGGCTACCGTATCCTCTCCATAAAAACTCTTAATCTCCTCCATGGCCTTTTCCAGAAGATTCATCTTCTTATACACCCGGATAATGTCCTTACGGATACCACGGTTCTGGGGGAAGTCCCGGCTTCCTTTCTGGTACCACTCCAAAGCCTTAGTATAATCGGCCATTCGCTCATAGGTTCCGCCAAGATTGCTGTAGGCAATAATGGTCTCTTTTTCCTCCATGACCTCGATGGACTTCTTAAACAGTTCGATGGCCCGCTCGTACCGTTCCGTATATTTGTAGATGCAGCCCTGATTATTATAGGCATAGGTATTGTTTGGTTCCAGTTCCGCTGCTTTTAAGAAATCTGCTTCTGCCAAATTCCACTCTCCGGCTTCCAGATACAAGAGTCCACGTTCTATATAATAGTAAGCACAGGGATCCAGTTCCAACTGCCTTGTTGCAAAGGGAACCGCCTCCTGATAATATTTCAGATCGCCCGTATCCTTTAAAATATCCGTATAGATATCCACAATCCGGCTATTTGCCCTGGGGTTCTCCCCATTTACTTTCAAAACCTTTTTATAATATTCCAGTGCCTGGCTCCGCTTTCCCATACTATTAAAACACCGGGCCATATTTTCATAGACCAGTTCATTTTCACCGTACTCTTTCTCACAGAGCTGATAATCGGTCATGGCCCTGTCGTACTCTTTCAAATCAGCCAGCGTATTGGCACGGATCCAGTGGTAAAGTTTATCCTCGTAGATATTGCACGCTTTTTCTATGTACTTCAGGGCATCTCTCTGGCGGTCAAGCCCCCGGCAGCAGCGGGCCATCTCATAATAGAGCTCTGCCATCTGCTCATCGCTTACACTGTCCTTATATTCCTTGAATTTCTCTTCCAGCTTCTTGGACTCCTCATAAGCCGCCTTGAATTCTTCATCCTTTTCCGCCGTCTCCCTTGCAATGGTCAGGCGGAGGAGGTCAAGCTTCGGGCTTCCAACCTCCGCATCCTCCGCCTGCTTCAGAATCCCTTTGGCATCCTCATACTGGCTGTAACGGATAAATACGTCTGCTGCCAACTCGTAGATCTGGGGATAGCCTGCATAGATATCCTTGGCACTGTAGAAATTGTCCACAACGCCCTGTCCATTGTGCATCTCAAAGCAGCATTTTTGCCGGAGGACATATGCATAGAAGTCATTCCGATCAGTGTCAATCATCTGATCACAGACATCCAGGGCTTTCTCGTATTTTTCCTGATCCATGAAAATCTGTGCCTTTTCAATCAGGTAATTGCGGGAGTTTGGCTCCTGCTTTAATGCTTCATCAACAGCCTCAAGTGCCTGCTCATAGCTCTCATCCTGCTCTTCCCTGGATAGCTTTCCCTCTCTTGCCAGTGAATGGAGTGCCTTTGCAATGATCTCGCAGGCCCCGGCGATCCGCCCGGGAATCCGTTCCATCTGCTTTCCCTTGTCTTCTTCTTTGGCTTCCTCTTCCCTGGCCTTTGCTTCCGTCTCAATACAGGGAATGCAGGCTCTTGCGGCATCTACGGCCTTTTGATACTGCTGCTCCATAAGATAGCATTTGGAAAGAAGACTGTAGTATTCTGCCTTTCGGCTCTCTCCCACGGTGCGGCCCTCAAGAAGCTCTACTCCCTTGCCCGAAAGATCATTTTGGAGGTAACACCATCCAAGCTCCATCACGTCCTCATCGGATGCTTCTTTCTTCTCTATCCGTTCCTCGTAAAGCTTCATCAGGCTCTGGTTAATATTGTGCATCGTTTCCAGGAGGGCTTCCTCCTGAGAACTGATGCGTAAAGCTTCTACGCAGTACTCTTTCGCTTTTACGGCATCGCCCTGTTCCAGATAATATTTCGCCAGATATTTGTTGGCCATATAGTGAGTGGGACAGTCTTTCAAGATTTTCTCAAAGCATTCCTTTGCTTCCTCTTTCTCTCCATTTTCCCAATAAATCTCGCCGCCATAAGCCAGGCTTCGCATATCCTCTCCCATAAGGGCCAGAAGCCCGTGAATCCATCCGGAAGCCGCCTCAATATTCTGCCTATTTCGCTCCAGTCGGGCTTCCTCCAGCATCAGATAAGGATGAGAAACAGGAAGATGCTTCAAGGTATCCAGAATTCCTCCTGCACCTTCCACATCTCCGCTGTCATTTTTACGACAAAGCTCATAGTAATGGTACAAAAACGTATCATAATCTGCATCATCCTCCCCTTTGAATTCCTCGTAGGGGAAATCATCATCACTCTGACACTGATGCATGACAAAGTCAATAAAGTTTGGGTGGAACCGCTCCAAAAGCTCTGCCCGTTCCTCCTGAAGGTCAAAAGTTTGGTCCAGCATTTTCCAGATATCTGTTTTGATCCGGTAATTATCAGCCAAGAAATCTAACAGCGCATCTCTGGCCTCTACGCTGGTGTCCAAATCCAGACAGATGTCCTCTTTCAAAAGCTTCTCCCAACAGGAGGGATCAATCCGCTTGGAAAGAGAAAAATAAACCTCTCTCACCCTCTCAATCCAATGCTCCACCGGCGTCTCCGGCGCTTTCTTGAATTCCTCCGGACGGTCTGCATAAGCAATGGCTGCCTCGTATGCCTCACGCAGCCGCTTAAAACCTTCCGGATCGTCCTCTGGGTTTACCTTTACCAGAAGGCGGCGGTAGGCATCCTGAATCACCTGTTTATCTTTTGTTTTTTCAATTTCCAATATGGAAAAGCTTATGGTTTCGTCCATAGATCTATCATCCCCTTCGCGCATTTGTTCACAGTTCTTTTAAGTATACCACAAAAGAGGGAAAATGTGAAGGATGTGAGAAAATTCGGTCAACGTCTGCATAAGCAGAGGGTAATTCTTGTGTTTGCCGAATTTGAAGGGTAATATAAAAGGGGACAGTTTCCAAATTACTCCAACTGCCCCCTGCTGTTATTTGATTAACATGGCATCGCCAAAAGAGAAAAATCGATATTTCTCCTCCACCGCTTCCTTATAAGCCGCCATCACCTGCTCTTTCTCTGCAAAAGCCGATACCAGCATCAGCAAGGTGGATTCCGGCAGATGAAAATTGGTGATCAAAGCATCCATCAGTTTAAACCGATAGCCAGGATAGATAAAGATATCCGTCCAGCCGCTTCCTGCATGAAGAATCCCCTTTTCATCCGCCGCAGACTCCAGGGTACGACAGCTTGTAGTCCCCACGCAGATCACACGCCCTCCTGCTGCCCTTGTCTCATTGATAAGCTTAGCCTGCTCTTCCTCTATCATATAGAATTCCGAATGCATATGATGCTGAGTCACATCCTCCACCTTCACCGGACGAAAAGTGCCAAGCCCCACATGAAGGGTCACATGAGCCAGTCTCACACCCTTATCCTCGATTTCCTTTATAAGCTCCGGCGTAAAATGAAGCCCGGCTGTGGGCGCTGCCGCCGATCCCTCATGCTTTGCATAGACCGTCTGATAGCGGTTCTTGTCCTTTAACTGATGGGTAATATAAGGCGGCAGGGGCATCTGTCCAAGCCGATCCAGGATTTCCTCAAAAATTCCCTCATAGGTAAAGCGAATCCGCCGGTTCCCCTCATCCACAACCTCCAGCACCTCTCCCACAAGAAGTCCGTCTCCAAAGGAAATGCGTGCTCCCGGCCGCGCTTTCTTTCCGGGCTTTACCAGAGTCTCCCACACATTGTCCTCACACCGCTTCAAAAGCAGTACCTCAATGCCTGCCCCCGTTCCCACTTTCACACCCATCAGGCGTGCCGGAATTACCCGGGTATTATTCACCACCAGGCAGTCCCCCGGACTCAGAAATTCCACCAGTTCCCGAAAAACTCTATGTTCCCTCTCTCCTGCTTTCCTGTCAAGCACCAGTAATCTGGAGCTGCTTCGATCCTCCAGAGGATCCTGAGCAATCAATTCCTCCGGCAAATCATAATAAAAATCACTCGTCTTCATACAAAAGCTTCCTTACATGTATTTTTTCTTCTTAAAATAAATCAAAATCCCTGTCACTACCGCAATGCTCAGCACAATCACATACACATAGCCAAACTTCCACGCCAGCTCCGGCATATGGGTAAAATTCATGCCGTACCATCCCACGATCAGGGTCAAAGGCTGAAAGATAATGGTCACAATAGTGAACAGCTTCATAGTATTATTCAGATTATAATTCAGCGTAGCATCCAGAGCCTCCCTAAGATGAATGAGATTGTCGCAGAGAAGCTGGGTATTATTGCTCAGGCGTTCAGATTTATCCGTAAAAATCTTGAAATAACGCAGATCCCTTTCCTCAAACAAATCATTTTCATTTTCCTGGAGAGCTTCTCCAATGTCAATCAGCTGATCATAATAATTCTTCAAAGTGGACAGGCGGTTCCGCAGATCAAAAATCTCCTTGTTCAAATCCTCGTCCATCTTGCCATTAACCACCTCACGCTCCATGGCGATAATCTGCCGTTCCGTCATCACAAGTCCCCGGTTGCCGCTGGATAAAAGCCGTTCCAACACCCCATAGATCACTTTTTCCATAGTGGCATTCTGACGAAAACGGCCGATAGCATCCAGGAACATCTGTCGGATGCTGTCATCCTTATCTATGATTTTTATAATAATGAACAGATTCTTCTTAATAAAAAATCCAATGCGGTTCCGCTTGCTGCTTAAATTCAGAATGTCCACAATGTTGATCATGCCGAAGCTGAACTCATCATACACGTCAATACTCGTCCGAAAATGGGTAAAATCCGTCATGCAGTCCTTTACCGCAACTTCAGACAGTCCAAGATGCTCATAGCATTTCCGAAGCTCCTCCAAGGTTAAATAGCCCACGCAGATATCATGGCTGTCAATCTGCTCCAGCGTCACTTCCTTAATTTCCTTTTCATGTATGGAATAAAACATAGGAAAAGCCCCCTGTTATTTTCTTTTCTATCTTATATACCTTACTCCCCTGAAAAAAATCGGTGCGCAGGCATCCATATATCCCCATCATTTGCCTAGGATTAAGAACAGGGAAAGCCTTAATATCCGATACTCTCTAAAATCCGATCAATAATACGGGCATTTGCAACAGAAAACGCTTCCGATACGGCCGGTGTCTCGCCCTCTGTGATGCAGCGTCCCAGCTGCTCCACTTCCAATCGGTAATTCTGCGGCACCTGCACGGTCTTTACCTCTTCCATTCCCTCAAAAGTTCTCACCACATAACTCAGCTCGCCCGGCGCATTAAAGCCGAACTTCACCGCCTCAATGGAGCCCTTAGTGCCGTGAATCTGGAAACGATCCAGGGCCGAATTTTTCTCTGTGGCAAGAACCAGTCCGCAGTCAAAGTTAGCACGCATGCCATTCTCATACTCCATCAAAACCGCCGTATACATGTCTACTTTTTCCTTGGAAAAGGTACTGACTGCCTGCACTCTCTCCGGTTCCTTTCCAAGCATCCGAAGAATCAGACTGCTGCAGTACACGCCCAAATCATAGGTGCTGCCGCCCAATGTTTCCCTGCGCATGCGGATATTTCCCTCCACATAATCAGAGGTAATGAGAGCGGCTTCCATATAGCGGACATCTCCGATGGTTCCTCTCTCAAGCTCCTTTTGGATCTCCGCAATATAAGGACTGTGCTGATAGGCAAATGCCTCCATTAAAAGGACGCCCTGCTCCCTGGCTGTCTCAAACATCTCCCTAGCTTCTTTTGCCGTAGGCGCCAGGGGCTTTTCACATAAAACATGTTTCTTTGCCTTTAATGCCTTGATTGTCCACTCATAGTGCATGGTATTGGGAAGGGGAATATAGACTGCCTCCACCTGGGGATCCGCAAGCAAATCCTCATAGCTTCCGTATGCCTTTTGAAAACCATATTTCTCCTTGAACGCCTCCGCCTTTTCCATGCTGCGGCCTGCAATGGCATACAGTTCGCAATTTTCTGCCTGTTTCATGCCCTCTGCCGTATCACGCTCAAATATATACGCTGTTCCTAAAACTCCCCATTTTACTGTTCTCATTGTGCAGCATCCTCCTGATTTTTATTTATCTTCATTTAAAATCTGAATCTATATGTTTCTATTCTACCATGCATATACAGCAAATGTCACGTTAAATGTAAAAGCAAATGGAAATGCCGGAACATATCCACACATGGCTGCTGTTCCGGCATTCCTGTTTTCCCGAAGAATGTATGATTCTTATGAAATTTTAATAGAGAAAGACTTTATTTGTCAAAGCTGCTGTCAGATTTCCAGTTCAAAGGGTTCCCCAATCTGTACATAATCATCGCTTATCTGCCCGTCTTCCTCCGGAAGCTCCACTACATAGAGGGTCATGGTCACGGTTCCTCCATTTGCATCCAGTCTTCCGTCATCAATAACTTCTTCATTCTGCATGTAACCGGATTTCGTATCCTGGGTTCTTACTCCGAATTCTACCTGGTTGCCTAAAGCATCCTCCGCCCTCACCATTAGAATATAGCTGGTAGGTCCGGAAAGATCGTAAGGGATTCTCTGCTCTAAGTCATTAACCGCAAGCTCTTTTAAAGTCACGGTCACACCGTCCGGAAGTTCAAAGGCTTTTCCGATCTCTGTCCGTTTTGTATCTGCTATGAGATCGGTTCCGTCTGCCGTGAATGCAAATTCCCATTTTCCCTTTACGCCGTCCTCAAAGCCAAGCTGATTAAACGCAAGGCGAAACTCATTTTCCCCGGACAGATCCACGCCGGGCGCCTCATATTCTGCTACAATTCCCAAAATCTTCTGTTCCTCATCCAGAAACCCTGAGCTTCCGCCTGCGCCGCCTGTCATGCGTTTTCCATTGATATAGAGACCTCCATCCGGTGTCAGATAATTTTCCATAGGCTGCCCGTCTTCACGCTGCAAGGTGTAATTGACCACCAGCTTTTCCTCTGAAACTACTGCTTCCTGCAGGGTGATCACATAGCCTTTATCTGTTACGGAGGTATTTACTATCTCCTTGTAATCGTCCAAATCCTCTGAAATGCCCAAGGCGCTGCTGATATTCCAGCCTATCTGCTTAATGGCTGCGTGAACCTCATCGCCAAAGGCCACGGTTCCTGCAATCAGCATCAGCGCTGCACAGGCCGCCACGGATGCCCTGCGAAAGGTATTTTTTCCGGTATGCTTTTCTTTTTTAATCTCACTTAAAACTGCATTCTTATATCTTTTCATTTCCACATCACTGGGGCATTCCGACAGGTAATCCCCGGGTGCTTTCAGCTCCGTCTTTATCTCATTTGCCAGTTTATAGGCTTCCCTGTTCATGCTCATGCCCTCTTCCTTTCTCCAAATTTGCTGCGGATTTTTTGTTTTCCCCGAAATATCCGCACATATACGTTGTCTCTGCTGATTCCCAATGCCTCTCCGGCTTCCTCCGGTTCCTCCTCGTTTAGGAAAATCCGGCGGAACAGCTCCTGGTCTTTGGGCTTTAGGCATCCTAATATCTCCTCTGTTTCCTTTGAAAGCTCCTGCTCGGTCAGCTCAAGGAAAGACGGCTCTTCCTGGGGAATCTCCATGTCCTCGATAGATACGGTCTGAAGCTCCCGCTTCATCTTCCGCAGGGTATCAATGGCTTCTAAGCGGGCCACTCCTGCTGCCCAGCCCTCGAAGCTGCCCCTGCTTTCGTCAAAGCTGTCGATGTTCTTCCAGATTCCAAGGAAAATGTCATTCATGCATTCCTCCACCCGATCCGGAGCGGTAAAGAGCCGCTTTCGCACAATAGCATTTAAAAGACCACCGTAGGTTTCGATCACGTAGAGAATTCCCTCTTCCTTTCGCTTTTTGATTAAATCTATAAAATTGTGTTCATTTGCTTTCATAAATGGTTACCTCAAAAATAATTTCCGTAAGCTTACGTGGCGCCCGGCCGCTGCGCCTTACCCCTGCAGGGTATTTGACTGGGGTTGGAAGCTTTTGCTTTCTTAACCCTTTCAACTTATACTTCGTTTTTGGAACGGGAAATCTTACAGTTTTCTCAATTTTTTTATTTTTTCCATAGAACTGCTGCTAAAAGCTCTCTCCCTAATGCATATTTTTTCCAAATAGGCTGGGCTTTGTCCAAGAAAGGATGCCTTTGGTATCGAACAAAAGGAGAATGAGCAAAATTTAATCAGCTTAACCAGCCGTTCCATCCTGCTTTGGGAAATATCTTGGGGGGTATCTTGAATGATCATGGCCGGTCCCACTGTCGCAGTCGCAGCTTCTGTCAACGGAATAATTGTCCGAAACACATCCCCCTCCACAAACTGCGGTTCCGCACCGGAATACCGCCTTGTATACTTGTATGTATTTCTCATACCAGAACCCAATTCATCCGCCAGGCCAATTTCCCGAAACACCTTGGAAATTGGCGGATTTTGGGGAAATGGTTCAAAGGCAGCAAGAAAGCTTAGTATAATCTTTTATGATGTCAAGGTATTTGGTCTGCACTTCCACCAATAGCTTTTCTTAAACTGTTGCAGTAATTTCACTTGCCTTCAGCCACTTTCGCCGGATACCATTTCTGAAACCACGCCGTAAAAACTCCCATAAAAATGGGAACCGCAGAGTTAATAAGCCCCACAAGGCCGCTTATGGGAGTGCGCATCATAAACCAGGTAAAAACGGATGTTAACAGATAAAGAATGCCCCACAGCATAGTCAGAATGCGGTTTGTCTTTAGAAAGAGCACATTTTGTAAAGCATCCTCTCCGCCATAACTGTTCATGGAATAATGAGCCGTAAGAGGCACTTGTCCTCCAGGACAGGACAAAAGCCACATAAGGCCAAAGAAAAGGTACGATAGCGGCACCATCCATTTTTCTGAGCAGCCGGCCAGCATTGCAATGGAAATGCCTGTTACCAAAACATTTGTCAAAACGTCATACACCGTCTTTTTGTTTCGATAAAAGATAAGAGGTACCAGCGCACATACGCCGATGCTCATAAGGCAGCCCCATTGCCTGTGCATTGCAGGGACTATCCATAACACAACCCAAGGAATAAGCAAAATGTTCATATTGGTGTTTTTCTGGGACTGAGCTGCTTCCTCTCCTTTGACTTGCGGATGTGAGCTGCCAAAATAGCTGTCCCATTTCAGCATCAGGGTAAAATCACCCTTTACCCTGTAAAGCCCCTGCATCATGGCCTCGTCCCCACGAATCTCCCCGGCCGCAATTGAGCGCCATACGGCTGCCGGAGTTTCAATCCTTGTAGTGGCTATTAAAGACCCATCTGTATAAACATGGCTGCCGTCCCTTCCCAACAGAATTTGGCAGCTCTCATCCACGTCCGTATAATACATTTCCAGCACAATGTCTTTGCCAGGATAGTTCTCCCTATGATAAAGCGCCGCCATCTGCCTGGTGAAAATCAATGTATCTGATTCTCTTGTTGCACCGAAGCTTTCTCTCCCTGATTCTGCGCCCTTCCTGTCGATCCCCCAGCTTGCGTCTGCGCAGGCTTCAAAGGTTTCCCTTGGAAGTAAAAGCTGGTTAAGCAGTTCCTGTGTTTCTATGGAAATGCCGCCCTTTCCATATTCCTTTCCCGCCTGCCTCACATACGAGAGATATTCATCGGTGCGTGCGGATAGCTCCGGTACCCGAAACAGCTCGCCCTGGCCGCAGAAAATGGCCGTATAATTTCCCCGTCCGCAGAGATGATCAAAAAGGCTGTACACGCCGTCATAATTTCCCTCTGCAGTATAAAACCCGCAGGTGGAGATTACGACTGTTCTTTTCCCGCTCATGTCGTATCGAGACGGATGGTTTCCATTTCCAACTTGTCCCTCCTTTTCCTCCATAAAAGGCAGAACCATGGGAAGCTGGCGATCAATCAGGCTTTTTAGAGGGCCTGGAACCGTAAAATAATACAATGGAAAACTCCATATTGTTATATCCGCCCAAAGCAGATCTTGAATGTTCTGCCCCATATCATCCTGTATGCAGCATTGCCCAGGAGTGCTGCTCCAGCAGGAAAAGCAGCCCTTGCAGGGCTTAATATCCATTCGGCTGATGAAAAGCTCCTTTGTCTGAATATCCGGAAGCTCCTGCTTCATGCCCTCTAAAAAAGCCGTTGTCAATTGGTAACTGTTGCTGCCGGCACCTTTTGGGCTGCCGTTTATCACCAGAATATTCATGGCTTTATTTCCCCTCCAATCGCCGGATACAGTCCTGTGCCCACTCTCTTTGCATCTGCATACTTCGCCGTCCGTATTCTACTGTCATCTGCCAGTAGAGAGCTTTATCCTCCTGCCCAATCATCTTGTTATAAGTATCAATATGCCGGGGAACAGCTTCCAAGCTCTTCAGAAACAGTTCACACTTTTCCTTTATTTGTTCAAAATATCGGATATTTTCATCAGCACTTCTCTCCCCAAGAAAAAAGACCTTCATCAAAACCGGCGTTTTTATTCTAAGCCCCAGATCATCATCTGCCAGCCATCGCAGCAGCTCCCTTTGGCCAAGCTCCGTGATGGAATAAATATTTTTGTCAGGTTTCCCACTCTGCGGAACAACCCTTTTGCTGACCCACTCCTTTTGTTCCAAACCTTGCAGCTCTCTGTAAATCTGACTGGTCTTTGCATCCCAGAAATAATTGAGTGAATCTCGAAAAACCTCCATGATCTCATATCCGGTCATTTCCCCATAATTGAGCAGACCCAAAATTCCATGCTTTAACATAAGATGCTCCCTCCGTATCCTGTTTCTTTTTATGTACTCATTATATTCCATAAGTGGAATATAGTCAATATGAAGCAGCACTGATGTCAAAAAGAGCCGCTGCATCAATTAAAGCTCTTTTACTTTTTTAAGTTCAGCCCCTTTTTGCTTTATGTAATGCATTTACAGTTGCTCTATTAAGACAGCAATACCGTTCAGGATTCCGGTACCTGAACGGTATTTTGTATTTAAGCTTATCTGCTTTACAAAAGCATAAAATCAAAGGCCTTCAAAAGATACTCGCTGTATCCTGCTTTCTCTACTGCCTCCGATGCCAGAATCGAAATACTTCCCAACTCCTTATCCCCTAACATGTAAGTGAGCTTTCCAATTTCCTGCCCTTCCTCCACAGGGGCGGTCAGCTCCTCAACGCAAAGCCATTTCTTCTCAATGTTTGTCAAATCCTCTCCTGTAGTGCTTAGATAGGAAAAAGTGCCGTCATATTTTCCCTGTACCTCGTCTTGTACGCCAAAGCGGACAGGAATTATCACTTCCGGCTGCTCCTGTAAATCCTGATACAGACTGCATTTGGCATAGCCATAATTTAAAAGGGCTGTGGCATCCGCAAACCGTCCCGTGGGATCCGGTGCTGCCATAATTACGGCAATCATCTCGATGCCGTCTTTCTCTGCCGTAGCGGATACACAGTACTTTGCCAGACTGGTTGAGCCAGTCTTTAAGCCGGTGGCATAGGGATATTGGCGAATCAGCTTGTTGGTATTGGTCAATCCAAACTCTTCCGTACCCCGCTTGGTGGTATGGGTGATGTTTTCCATCCAGATTGTGGAGTAGTTATGTATTTGCGGATATTTTGTAATCAATTCCCGGGACATAAGGGCAATGTCGTAGGCTGTAGTCACATGGCCGTCCACGTCTAATCCGCAGCAATTGACAAAATGGGTGTCTTTCATTCCAAGCTCTGCCGCCCGATTGTTCATCATTTCCACAAAAAGCTCCTCGGTTCCGGCTATGTGCTCGGCCATGGCTACACATGCATCATTTGCCGAAGCCACCGAAATGCACTTGATCATAGTATCCACACTCTGAGTCTCACCCTCCTCCAGAAAAACCTGAGAACCTCCCATGGAAGCCGCATAAGCGGAAGTAGTCACCGTATCCTCCAGCTTGATTTTCCCCTGGGAAACGGCATCAAAAATCAAAAGCAGGGTCATGACCTTGGTCACGCTGGCCGGCGGAAGCTTTTCATGGGCATTTTTCTCCAATACTACGGTTCCTGTGGAAGCCTCCATAAGAACTGCGGAGGGAGCGGTGATTCCGATGCTGTCCCCTGTCGTCGGTGTTGTCTCATCCCCTAAATTTGGGGAATTTTCCCCTCCGCCTTCCCCTGCGGCCTGTTCCGCCTGGGCCAGCCTTCCCAATATAGATTCCGCCACTTCCTTTCCCGGCAGCTTTTCTCCCGGTGCTGCTTTCTCCGGTAACTCATAAGCCGTGCTTTGCACCTGGGCTTCCGTTTCTGTCTCCGGTGTCTCGCTCTCCTGTCCCTGTTCCTCTGACAAGGAAGTGCTCTCCCTTGTCTGTTCCTGCGTTTCCGCCGGAGAGCTGTTCACATCATTTTCTCCCTGCGTTTCCTCTGGCTGTATGCTCTCCTGTCCCTCTGTTTCTTCCATGTCTTCTCCCCCGGATGCCTGTGCCAAAAGCGCCGGAGTATGCAGGCCAAGACATAAAACAAGGAGGAAGATACAAATTTTCTTCATAAAAATCCCCTTCTATTTTTCACGATTACTAATTGTAATGTAACAGAAGGGGAAAATATGTCTAAAAGCACCTGGATAATTCAATTTTAAAAGAAAACTCTATTTTGCTGCTCTATGCAGCTTTCTTCTTAAGACATTAAACCTCACATTCGAAGCCTTCTTCGAATCCTTCCGGCTGCTGTCAGACAGACTACTGTTAAAAGCAGCAATCCCACAGAAAATATTATGTATACAGTCTCTGGTTCATCATCCCCGGGAAACCGGAAGCGAATCTGTTCTGTCACCAAAAAGCGAATCGGTTCTGTCTCTGTCAGGTTGCCGGCCTCATCCCATGCTTTTACAGCAAAAGTCTGCCATGCCTTTGCACCGGAAACGGGACATGTAAGCATTCCATCCAACTCCTGAAGTGTCTCTCTGTCATAGGCTGCCACGCACTGTCCATTCAGATAAACCTGTGCTCCTGCAAGAGCAAAAGCATCCCGAACGTCTGCCTGTATCTCCAAGTGTTTTCCCCGAATACGTTCCCGATCTGTTACACCTGTCACCACTATACTGGGACCAGTCTTGTCTACAATAAATTCCAGGCTTTTCCCTTTTATTCGATTGGTGGAAGCGTTTTTTGCCCGATCCTCAGAATATAATGTTACCAGATAAATACCCTCTTTCTGAAAATTTTCTTTTCCAATCCGATAGCGATATGTTTTCCAGGTATCCTTTCTCCCTGCTTTTTCTACCTGATAATCCCTGCCCTCCTTAAGCTCCGCCGTCTCTCCTTCCCGGCTGCTGGTCACCCGATAGCAATCCAGAAAATCCGGATTATATTCAGTAATCACAAGCTCCGGCTCCTGGGAAACATAGCGGCTTCCTCCCCGGCCGGCCAAACGTGCCGTAGCTTCCTCCAGTTCATAGACCGATCCGAAACGGTTTACAGAGAAGAAAAGCTCCGTCTCTGTGACATTTCCTGCCAGATCACCGGCTTTCGCCTTTATACGGTACAGATCGTCATTTTCCGGAACCTGTTCAAAATCTCCCCAGAGAAGAGTAAAACCGTATTCCTCATTGCTCTGTGCCCAGGCCGGAAGCTCTCCTGTCCCATTGCTTCCTGTGAGGCTTACCCTTGTCTGCTCCGGGTCAAAATTTGCATCTGTCACCTTAAGCCTTGGAGCAGCCGTTTCCCGATTGGCCGAGCAGTCCGCCACTCCTTCGAAGACAATATCCGGAGGCGTCTGATCAATCACAAATTCCTCAGATACATACGGAACAGCCTCATTTCCGGCCAAATCTGCACAGTGAATCTCCCATTGAAACCTGCCGTCCTCACAAAAGGTAATCCCGGCTCTCCAGCTTTCTTCCTCCCACTGGCGCAGCAGCCCAGGCTCCGGACCGGAAACAGCTTCTCCTTTATGGGATGCGGCCATGGAAATTTTCAAATCCTCAGGGCAAAGATTTCGTTCTTTTACTTCCAGGACTGCACTGCGCTCCCTGGAATAATAATGATCATGAACAGCCTCTGAGTCATCCCAATGTACCTGTAAAACCGGCGGTGTCTTGTCAATAATAAAGGTATCCGTTTTCTCATAGCTTCCTCTATTTCCAGCAGAATCCTGACAGGAAAAGCTGAAGGAATACTCTCCATCCTTATCAAAAAGAAGCTCTGCTGTCCAAGTACAGTTATCACTGTGGCAAAGACTTTCAGGATCGGATGAACCGCTGCATCCTTTTCCAGCCTGGTGTGTCCAGGTTAAGGCTGCCTCTTCCATTCCTGTAAGTTCAAGCTGTACCCAATCCGGATTAAAGTTTCTCTCCTTTACTGTAATACGGGCTGTCTGATCTGCCTGATAGTACTTTTCATTTCTTACATTTTGATTCAGCCATTCCACCTTCACCTCCGGCGGTTTTGTATCTATATGAATCACTGGGATTTCTGCAAGTTCCGTAATATGGCCTGCAAAATCCGTAAGGCTTCCGGAAACGGAGATTTCGTTCTGATTATTTTCAGAAGCCGGAATGGTTAAAATGTGCTCTGCTGTTCTTTGAATCTCCTGGCCTGCTTCTTCAAATTTCAGCACAGCCTCCTGATTTCCGGCTTGAAGCTGTATCGAACGAATTCCCGAAAAGGTATCCTCCATCACAAACCGCAAACTCACATCCTCCCGGTAGAAACCGCCTCTGCCTCCTTTTGAGTCCTCCAGAAAGACTCTGGCATCAGATGTTTTTTTGTGCATCTGCTCCGATTCTATCAGCAATCCCTCTGTCTCTGTCCAGTCGTTCTGTACGGTTCCTGCCCGATCCCAGGCTTTAGCTCGAATGATTCCCCGGAAGGAAGAAGGGAGGGAAAAAACTGTATATGCTTTCATTCCCTTTTCCTCATATGCAAGCTCTCCTGCATACTCCGCCGTTCCGGTAAGCATAAAATCTTCCGGTTCTTCCTCTCCTCCTATCCCCTCACAAACATATGTAATTCCTCCCACACCACTGACGAGATCAGAGGCTTGAATTTTGACTGTCAAATCCGGCTGGCAGAAATATCCAAAGGTAACTTGATTTATTAGTTTTTCCAAAAAGGTCTGCTCTTCTGCCGTTAAGGTGATTCCATCCTGCCGGGAAAGCATGGGGGCAGTTCGATCTAAGCAAAAGTCTCCTAAGCTTACATAACCTTCCGCACTGTCCTCCGGAATATTTTCGGATTTGTCTTGTATTTGTGCTGATACATGGTAATTAGCTTCTGTTGTCAGTTGAAGCCTCAGACTGAATAAGCCAGGTTCCTCCTGTAATGTCCAGCAGCATGCTTCTTTTTGTTCTGCCAATTCTTTTAACTGGCTCCAGGTTTTTCCGTGGATTTGCTGAATCTCTGGGGTATCCAGAGGTTCTCCGGAAGCGTTAGACGCTTCCAGATAGATTCTCGTTTTCTCCGGATCCAGATTTTCTTCCTGTATCATCAATTCCATGAACAATTCTTCTCCGGTTTGGTAATAATCCTCTGATTCCAATTCATTTCCATTCCAATCTTTCCATATAATCAGAATTTCCGGTGCCGTGATATCTTCTGGTTCTTCTGGTTCCTTTGGTTCTTCCGTTTCCTTTGGTTCTTCCGTCGTCTCGGGTTCCTCTGTTCTGTCTGATTCCCTTATCTCTTTTACCTCTTCCCATTCCTGTACTGCCGCTTCCTTTGCCTGAACATTCAGACTGCTGACTTGTCCTCCCTGCAATACAAGCACACAGGCCATTATCAGAATCCAACGCCTTTTTCCAATAAGCGCAGGAATCCGAAAGCAGATAAACATTACTGCCGCCACTGCCAATAATACCATTGCCGCTATTCCGAAAAAAATCCACATGTTATGATATATCTCTAACTGTCGTTCTGCATACTCCATATTTCTCTCCTTTCCTGCACATATTTTTGTGCATAGAGGGATGCCCCTCCCTGCTGCCTTTTAATAATCCGGCAGGGAAACCCGTTCTTCATAAACTATCTGTATCTGGCGTCTGGCCTCCCGCAGCAGATAGACAAGCCTGCTTTGCATTTCTTCCAATCCAGGCTCATCCCAATTGGTGTCTGCAAAGTCATCTCTCAAATGCTCTTGAATCTCCAAAAGCTGTTCCTCCAGTTCTTCCTTCAAAATTCCTGCCTGCCGAAATTCCAAAGCTCTTCCGTGAATCTGAGAGGCCAATTCCTGATACATACGAAGAGCCGTAACAGCATTGTCAAGCTGAACCAGATTTCCGGAAGCCAGTTCTGTTAAATCCCTCCAGTAATCTTCGTAGGAAATCTTCACATCTCCTGCCCGGTTTACCTGTCCAATTTGACTGTAATAAGTCCCGATAGCGCTCAAACGCAGAGCCCGCTCCTGAAAAGTTCGGGGCAATGTCTCTGATTCTGCTGCAATATTCAGCCATTTCACAGCATAGGCTTTGCTGCCTTCTCCCTCATAGTCGTAATAATAGGCAATCCCAAGCTCATAGGCCAGATGCTCATAAGCCTCCTGATTTTCTTTTAAATGCATCTCAAAGGTTCTCCCGTCAGAAGCCCTCTCATTTAAAATCCTCCGGATTTCCTCATCCTCCTGCCTGGTAAAGGAGATAGTGCCGTTCTTTTCCGCCGTCAGAAACACCCGATTTAACAGTTCCGAATATGCTTCCCCTCTGGAGGGATTCAAACGAATCGCCTCCTCATAGGCAGCTATTTTTTCTTCCTGTCCTGCGGCCGATAGGGCCTGTTCCAGCCATGCCTGATAAGTGTCCGTTATGAGACGTTTTTCCATGTTCCATCCGTAAATCCCAATGCAGAAGCACAGAAAAGCTGCCAATACAGTACAGAAAAAAATTCCCAGCCGCCTTTTTTGTTTTCTTCGCCAGCGAATATCCATTTCCTCATAATGTTCCAGAGCATAAATAAGCTCCTGACAGCTTTGAAACCTCTCTTTTGGATCCTTCCTGGTACATTTTTCTAATATTTCCTCCAAGCCGGCAGACAGTTCAGGACGAAAGCGGCGGATTGGATAAAGCCCGTAAGGTTCCTTCCTTGGATCCTGCCCGGTCACAAGTTGATGCAGAACAGTCCCCAGGCAATAAATGTCTGTACGCACATCTGTCTGTCCGTAGCCGCCCCACTGCTCCGGCGCTGCATAACCTGGCGTACCCAGACAAATGGTATCGTCCCTGACATGAGAATCCCCGATTTCCCGTGCCGTTCCAAAATCAATCAGTTTCAGGCTTCCGTCCGGCTGAAGCATAATATTGGAAGGCTTAAGATCACGGTAAATGACAGATGGATTCTGCTGATGAAGGTAGAGCAATACTTCACAGAGCTCTCTTCCCCAGACAAGCACCTGCTTCTGGGATTGAGCTCCCTCATTGTCCAACACTTCCTGAAGCGTTCTGCCTTCAATGTAATCCATCACAATCAGAAGTCTTTCTCCTTCGTCTATTACATCCACAATAGCCGGAAGTCTGGGATGACGAAGATGTTTTAAGAGCTCTGCCTCAGCCATCAGACGCTCCCGGACCAATTCTATCCCCAGTCCCGTTTCCCTGCGCACCTCCTTGACAGCCCAGGTCTTATTAGCCTTTTCATTGATGGCCAGGTAGACTGTGCTCATACCGCCCTGACCGATTCTGGACAAAATTTTGTATTTGCCATCAATCAAAGTGCCTGTTTTCAGCAGTCCAAACCATCTCCTTTTCTATGAAATATATACAGCTTTTTCCTTTTTGCTCCCAATACCTTACGGCTTCTGCAAATATGCTTCCGGGGTATGTGTTAGGGCTGTGTCCTTGCCCTTGGGTATCCCTTAATGTATAAAAAGCCGGAACAGATAACCTGCCAGAAAAAAGGGTGCGAGAGGAAGCCTGTCCTTGCGATTTATTTTTCTGAATGCTAATAAAGCCAGACTAATACCGGCAGACAGAAACAGTCCATACAGCAGGCATACAAGGGTTTGTTCGATTCCTCCATACAATGCAACTGTTCCCAAAAGCTTTACATCCCCAAAGCCAAGTCCATGCCGGCTAAGAACGGCTAAAAGAGCAAGCCCGAGGATCAGAAATACACTTCCCGCCAGCTCTCTTCCTCCCTGTATTAATGCTCCTTTCCCTCCCAGGCCCCATTCTGCTATAAAGAATGGTATGCGTAGAATCCATCCTGTCCCTATGAGCCAGTTTGGAATACGCATCCTACTGATATCCGTCCATGCTGCCGCAAGCAGAACAAAAAATATCAGACAGCTTTTTATGGCCTCCAGGCCGATCATTTTTTGTACCTCCTTTTCTTTTTGTCTTGTTCTTTGGAATAATTAGCACAGATTTGTGCAGATTTTCGCTAAAATTTGATTTTGATCTGCTGAATCGGCAGGCATTTGCGAATACCTGTAGGGCATAGATCAAAAATGGAAAAGCTGTTATTTGAAAATATAACATCTTTTCCATTTTATGTCTACTCTTTTCGTTCGACAAATCATCAATAGCTTTGAACTTTCGTTACTGTTTACAGGAATGAACTTTATCCTCTCAGTTAATAAAACCAGTGAATATGCTGGTACTTACTTTTCTATTTCAAACGCTTATCTGATTTCACAGAAATCCGAGTGCCTGCACTCTGGAAAATCTGTACCAGAATAATCAGCAAAATTACCGCAATCAGCATTACCAAGTATTTATAGCGATAATAGCCATAGTTAATGGCTATCTTTCCAAGGCCGCCCCCGCCAATGATGCCGCTCATGGCAGAATAGCCCAGAATTGTAGTGACAGCTATGGTAAAATTAGACATAAGAGAGGGTACGCTCTCCGGAATCAGCACCTTTACAATTATCTGAAAAGGGGATGCTCCCATACTCTGAGCCATCTCAATAATATTGGGATTCACTTCACGAAGGCTGCTCTCCACCAGACGGGCCACAAAGGGAAAGGCCGCAATTACCAGCGGAACGATGGAAGCCGTGGTTCCTACTGCAGTTCCCACAATCAGCCTTGTAATGGGAAATACCATAATCATTAATATCAAGAAAGGCACAGACCTGAGTAAATTGATAAAAATATTCAGTACATGCATAACGCCTTTGGGAAGCGGCAGCACGCCGTCCTTCTCTCCCACTACCAAAAGCACGCCCAAAGGCAGGCCAAGAATAATGGCAAAGGCCGTAGCCAGCACGGTCACATAGATGGTCTCCCAAACTGCCAGAGGGATTTCATTTTGCAGAATCCAGAGGGTTTCTTCGATTACCTCCGGCGAAAACAGCTTATCAAACATGATCCGTCACCTCCTCTACCAGTACATCCTCTATGCCCCGAAGATACTCCATAGCCCTATGTACCATCTCATCGTCGCCTGTGATTCCAAGCAGCATATTTCCATAGGCCTTGTCCCCAATACTCCGGGTAGAAGCTCCTAAGATGCTTGCCGCAATCTTCTCTTCCATAGCCATCTGAGCAATCAACGGTGTCTTTGCCGCAAGAGCTCCGCTAAATACCACACGGATCCGCCGCTCTCCCGGAGTCTCTGTCATAATCTCGTCCGCACCGTCCGGGAAGACCAGACGCTTTGCCGCAGCGGATTTTGGACTGGAAAATACGGTGCTTACTACGCCCTCCTCCACTACTTCGCCGTCGTCCAAAATGGCTACATGGCTGCAAATCTCCTCCACAACGCTCATTTGATGGGTAATAATAATCACCGTTATGCCAAGACGGGCATTAATATCACGAATTAACTCCAAAATGGAATGAGTAGTCTTAGGGTCAAGGGCGCTGGTTGCCTCATCACAAAGCAGCACCTTAGGCTCTGTTGCCAGCGCCCGGGCAATGGCGATTCGCTGCTGCTGCCCGCCGGATAGCTGGGCCGGATAAGCATTGGCCTTGTCCGGTAAGCCTACCATATCCAAAAGCTCCAGCGCACGTTTTTTCGCCTCTGCCTTATCTGCTCCCGCCAGTTCCAGAGGGAAGCAGATATTTTTCAGGCAGGTTCGCTGCATGAGCAGATTAAAGCCCTGAAAAATCATGGTTACTTCCCTGCGCACTTTTCGAAGCTCCGCTTTTGACAGGCCGCCCATGTCACAGCCGTCAATGAGTACTGTACCCTCCGTGGGACGTTCCAGCATATTGATGCAGCGAACCAGCGTACTTTTTCCGGCACCGCTCATGCCGATGATTCCGTAGATATCCCCATCCCCAATGGTAAGATTTACGTTTTTCAGAGCTTCCACTTTTCCATCCGCTGTCTCAAATTCTTTGGAAAGATTCTTTATCTCTATCATAAAACCTCCGGTTATTTAATAGCATCCAGGCTGGACTGCTTTCCTCCGTAAAGGCCGATGGGCTCTACATGAACGGCAGATGCGGATACAATATGGGTTCCGTTCTCAGTATTGAAGTCATCCAGATACGGCGTATGCTGGAAATAGTTTGCGTCAACCTCTCCGCTCTCTACCACGTTGTTGGGCTGTACATAGTCGGTATACTCAATAATGTCCAGAGTAATATCTTTCTCAGCCAGGATTTCCTGAGCCACCTTCAGAATCTCTGCATGAGGTGTGGGAGAAGCTGCCACGGAAATGGTGGTTCCGGCTAAAGCCGCATAATCTACGGAAGCGTCAAAACCGTCTGTGGGCGCATCCACGGTGCTGACTACGGCACCCTCATATTTTTCGGTAATGAAATCCGCTACCTTCTGGCTTTCCAGCGCCGCTACCAGAGCTTTGACGGCATCAGAGGACTCATTTCCCTCTTTTACTGCCAGAATATTGCTGTATGCGGAGGATGACCCCTCAATAGCCAGTGCGTCTGTCATGGGATTCAAATCGGCCTCAATTGCATAGTTGGAATTGATAACCGCATAGTCTACATCCTGGAGGACATTGGGAAGCTGGGCTGCTTCTACCTCTTTGAACGTAATGTCATAGGGGTTGTCCTGAATGTCCTGAATGGTTGCGGTGATTCCTGCTCCATCCTTTAAGGTGATATATCCCTGTTCCTGTAAGAGCAGCAGAGCACGTGCCTCGTTGGTCGTGTCGTTTGGTACTGCGATTGTTAAGCCGCCGCTTTTTTTGCAGGCTGTCAGAGATACTGCAAGGGTAAGCACCAGGGCTGATGTTACAAGTGTCTTTACTAGCTTTTTCATAATGTGTTCTCCTTTTTTGGTTGGTGTTTTTGCAGCAGTAAGAGTTTTGTGAGCTGCTGCATTTTTTACATATTAAAAAGGGAAGCCTCCAACAAAGCTTCCCTTCTCAATCAAACTTGAGCTGCGGCCGCCGCCAATCAGGCCGCTCCTTACAGACAGAAAGCATGTTGGAAATCAGCATCACAAAACATGCACATGGTGTACATGTACATGGCCATAGAACACATTGCAGCGATATTGTTACTGATCCTTCTCATGGCTTTCTCCTTTTCCCAATCATTTCTGAACTGGTTTTGATTATAGTGCAATCTCTTAAAGAAGTCAATGGGTTTTCACATTTTCCTGTCATGAAACTTTAAACCTTTAAACTTCCTCTGCCTCCAAAATATATATCCTGGAATCAAAATCTGAGCAGGCAATCTCGCCGTCCGCTCCCTGTCCCGCCGTCTCATCTGTTGTAATCAATCCCGCATACATAAGCTCGTCACCATAATTATTTAAACCACTTCTGTTATTCCGATAGCAATATGCCGGATTCAGCCCCTCCAGGCGCAATCGGGTATAGTTACCGTTAACCCTGTTCAAGATCCGGTACCAGCCAACCAATGCTGTTTTCTGGTCATCACTAACCACCATCCAGGCGGCCTCATTTCCCTCAAAAGGACTTTCCAGGCGGTAAAAGGTGCCAAACTGCAGCAACTGACGATATTTCTTCATAAATGCAATCTGTTCTTTTACTTCTTCCGTTTCTTTCGCTGTGAGCTTATTCAGATCCAACTCATAGCCAAAAGTCCCAAAGCAGGCAACATTCGCCCTTGTGTGAAGCGGCGTGTTCCGAAAGACCTGATGATTGGGGGTGACGGATACATGGGCTCCCATGCTGCTGATTGGATAGCACATGGATGCGCCATACTGAATCTTCAATCGCTCTACGGCATCGCTGTCATCACTGAGCCATCCCTGGGGCGCATAGTAAAGCATTCCCGGATCAAACCGTCCGCCGCCGCTGGAGCAGGATTCAAAGAGCACATGAGGAAATTCCCAAGTGAGACGTTCATATAAATCATAAACACCCAGAATATACCGATGATAAATCTCCCCCTGCCGATCTGCAGGCCACGCTTTTGAAAAACACTCCGTAATACTCCGGTTCATGTCCCATTTAATATAGGAGACCTTTGCATTCTTAAGGATCTTTGCCATCTGTTCATAGATGGCATCCACCACTTCCTTTCTGGAAAAGTCCAATACATACTGGTATCTTCCATAGGATACCTTACGCCCCGGCGTTGCCAGAATCCAGTCCGGATGCTGCCGGTAAAGGTCCGAATCCTTGTTGACCATCTCCGGCTCAAACCAGAGACCAAACTTCATGCCAAGCTCCTCTATCCGCTCTGCCAGACCCGTGATCCCACCCGGCAGGCGTTCCCGGTTCGCTTTCCAGTCTCCCAGCCCGGCATGATCGCTGCTCCTGGCGCCAAACCATCCGTCATCCAGAACAAACAGCTCTACACCGCACTCCTTTGCCTTGGATGCGATCTCAATCAGACGCTCTTCTGTAAAATCAAAGTAAGTAGCTTCCCAGTTGTTGTTGAGAATAGGGCGTGCTTTATCACGCCAGTACCCTCTTGCCAGCCGTTTTTGATACAGCTTGTGAAAAGTCTGGCTCATGTGGTTCATTCCCTGATCCGTATAAACCAGAACAGCTTCCGGGGTCTGAAAACTCTCCCCTGCTTCCAATTTCCACTCAAAGGTTTCCGGATCGATGCCTGCCAGAATGCGCAGGGTATCATGGGCATCCACCTCTGCCTGAATCCGGAAATTACCGCTGTAAATGAGAGAAAGTCCGATAACCTCCCCCTGCCGTTCGTCCGCATGAGGACGCCTAAGTACCAGAAAAGGATTGTGCTCATGGGAGGAATTGCCCCGCATGCTTCCGATTGCCTGAATTCCCGGCTCCAGATTCCTGCAATGGATGTGACACTCTCTTGCCCAGCAGCCGGAAAGCTGCTGCCATACATAATCCCGATCCGGAAGATCCAGACAGAGGCTCATAGCCCGCCCCAACCGTATTGGCTTAACCCCCTTATGGCAGAACCGGGCGCTGCGTGTCAGAATACCGCCCTTTGTAAATATAGTATAGAGCAGCTCCAGCTCCACTCCTGTCAGCTCATCCTTTAAAGTGACAGTCAAGGTCTCGGCTTCCTGGCCGGATTCCGTATAAGTGGCCGGAAGTCCCGGAAGCTTCGGCTTTCCTTTCTCTAACCGGTGGCTTTGATACTGAAAATCCGAGATTCGGCTTCCATTTTCCTGAATTACCTCCATGGCCGGCTGGCGATAGTCCGTTGTGCCGAAAACCGGGTATTCCTGACGAATGTGTTCCAGTGAAAAGGTTCTGTCATCTTCATAGATATAGGAAGTCATGGGCCGCTTGCAGGTTTCCAGAAAATAAGAGAAATCTTCCCTGTCCCGAATCCGCTTTCCAAAATATAGCTGCCCCAGATGGCCGTTTTTCAGTACCATCATAAGATAACTGATTGTGTCATTATACAGATGAAATACTTTGCTGCTTTCATGATACACGATTCCCATTTTTTCGTAATTCCTCACTTTCTGTCGTTCCCATTGCTCTGTGGTTTTTATATGATAGTGTACATTATATCCGTTCTTCCTGGAATCCGTTAGATCTTTTTGTTTCATAAAACAGTCAAAATGTTTCCAACTACTACTGTTCACCCCATGATGTTCTAAGTAACTTCCAACTTACTGCTTCTTCTGCAATTTCTTTAAACTCTCATCATTCATAAGCTCCCTCAAAATCTCTCTGCTTTCTTCCGGATCTTTTTTCACTGCTTTCCAGTTCTCCTTGCGGTATTCTTTTGGAACGCACCCTGTATTTCTTTTGAACGCCTTTGAAAATACAAGCGCATCCCCATAACCACAGGACAGTGCCACATGCTCAATGGACAGTTTTGTAGTTGTCAGAAGCTCCCTGGCTCTGGAAAGCCGGACTTCCGTCAAAAATTCCTGCGGGGACATATGTAAAGTATTTTTAAAAAGCTTATAGAGATAGCTGCGGTTTACGCAGAGATAATCTGCAATGTCTGTCACCTTGATATCCGAGGAATAGCGGTTTCTTATATAAGTGACAGCCCGTTCCATATAGAAATTTTCCTTTGAGGGCTCCCCTTTTCCTCGATCCACCGCATTTTCAGCCAGAACTGCAAAAAAGGCATATAAAAGACTTTGCTGCCGGTATTGGCTGGTAACGGATCCATCGGAACAGCTCATCATCTCAAGGACCAACTCCTTTAATTTTCTGCCCTGTTCCGAGTGAAAGGTAAGCTGCCTGCCGCCAAGCCCCAGATCCTCTAAGTATTCCGCTGCCCGCTTCCCTGAGAATCCAATCCACAGGTAACTCCAGGGTTCCTCTTTGTCCGCCTGATAATAGGTCAGCACATTGGGCTCAATCAAGAAGCCCTCCCCTGCCTCCAGCTCATACTTTTTCTCTCCTGACTGGTAGAGTCCCTTTCCATCTACAATGTAATGAATCAGGTAATTGGAACGCACTCCCGGACCGTAACTGTGGAGTGGTTCACACTTGGCATAGCCGCAGAAGCAGACATACAGGTCTTTAAATTTTGATTCGGCTAGTTCCAATACAAATGCATTTTCCATATACGGTCTCCTATCTCCATATTCAGGGCATTTTTATTGTATTCGCGGCAGGTTCCACCGATAATGCATGGCCAGCAGCCGTACAATTATGACCACTGCCGCTCCGGCTGTCATGGAAGCCAGATTTCCAATCCTGCTGCCTGAATATGTGCAGACAAGAGCGCCTGCAATGGACGCACAGGCGTAAATATGCTTTGTCAGGATGTAGGGCTTTTCCTGGGCCATCACATCCCGCAGCAGGCCGCCGCCTACACCTGTAATAACGCCTACAAAGAGCAGCAGGAAATTCTGGTCATAGCCCAGACTTCTGGCTGTATTTACGCCCACAACAGTAAATATTCCCAATCCAACTGCATCAAAGAGTGTCATAATCTTATCGTAAGCTGCTGCGATTTTTCCCTGCAGCGGATTCTGCCGGATATCTTTGAAAGAACCTGACCTGTCCGCCTCGGAAGCTCCCATATTTCGGTGTGTCTGCAGCATGTACAAAAGCAGAAAGAGCAAAATCGATACGATTAATGCAACTATGGTATAAATCGGCCTGCGAAACATATTTGGGGGCGTGAAACCTAAAATTAAGTCACGTATCACTCCGCCGCCCACGGAGGTAACTACCCCCAATACACAGACTCCAAACAAATCCATGTCCTTACGTACAGCCAGCATCGCTCCGGAAGATGCAAACGCAATGGTTCCGACGATCTCCATGATAAATATGATTAATTCTGAATAGTCCACCTGTCTCTGATCCTCATTTCTAAAAATTCTGCTTATCCCCGTTGTATATAATGGAATGCGAGCCTTTTTATCCTTCCCAAACTGCTGATTTAAGAATCTTTTCCATTGCGGTTCTGTGTCCTTTCGGTATGGACACAAATACATCCTACTCTTTCTCTGGCTGCTCTTCTACCGCAGGAGGAATAAACATAATGACAAATACAATTAGCAAAAGCAGGCAGACAATCAATACGGAAGTCTCCATAAACGCCCGTGTAATGGCTGTTCCAAGGACTGCTCCCAGAATGAAAAACAGAATAATCCCATAATATTGCAGGCTCTTTTTACGGGCCTCCTTATCCTTGTTGATGTTATAGTAAAACAGCTGCTCTGTAGCGCTCCTGAGATTTCCGGTACACATGGTTGTGGCATAGGCACTTCCATTAAAGCGGCGGAAGCTTTCGACCTGCATGGAGCATACAAAGGATACTGCCGAGTTAATCACGTCATCGCACACCCCGGATGGAATGAACGCTATCACCCACAGCACGACGAACTCAATTACGATTACAATCTGCCGCCAGTGAAGCCCGGGATTGTAACGGAATCTTCTTCTCACATACTCTGTAATCAGGATTCCTGCCATAAAAGCCATAATTGGGTACATATAAAATAAAATCTTAGACCAGTTCTGGTCCGCCACATTGATTCCCAGCAGAACGATATTTCCCGTCTGGGCATTGGCAAATACACCGCCCCGGCAGATGTAGGTGTATACATCCAGATATCCGCCGGCAATGGCCAACAGGATGCCCACGATATAAGATTCGGATGCTTTTTCCAGTTGAAGCTTCATATTTTTGCATTTCCTTTATGTAAACTATTTGCAGTCATTTATTGCCTTTTTAGTATAACGAATTCCTGCTGATATTACAAGACGAAGTGGAAATGCAGATTTCATTTATAAAATGTTAATTTGCAGCTTTAAAGTAATTCCCTGCCGTTTTCCCTCACTGCTTCAAATACATTCATAAAAGTCTCCGAGAATGCAAAATGACAGTTATGCACCTATGTCTAATAGGTTCATAACTGCCTTTCCAGTGTACTCATACAAATTTAATTTTTTGCCAGCGTAAACTGCTCCACCAGCTGCTTCAAGCTGTTAGCCTCGGCAGAAAGCTCCTGACTGGCCGCAGCGCTTTGCTGGGAGGTAGCACTGTTCGTCTGCACAACAGAAGAAATCTGATCAATGCCCTCCGTAACCTGCTCGATAGCGGAAGTCTGCTTCTCCACTGCCTCCACCACAATATCCATCTTCGAGGTCACATTGCCGGCAAGCTTATTGGTAAGCTCCAAAGCTTCGGTGACTTTGTTCACTGCCTGACTTCCCTCGGTAACAGACACAATGGAACCCTCAATCAGTTCCTTTGTAGCCTTGGCGGCTTCATCGGACTTAGAAGCCAGATTACGCACCTCATCTGCAACAACCGCAAATCCCTTCCCTGATGTTCCTGCTCTGGCCGCCTCTACCGCAGCATTTAACGCCAAAATATTGGTCTGGAATGCAATGTTTTCAATTGTGCCAATGATTTTGGAGATCTCCTCTGACGAGCCTGATATCTTCTCCATGGCAACATTCAATTCCTTGACATACTCCACGCTGGTGCCAAGCTGAGCTCCGGCCTGACCCACGAACTGTCCCGCTTCTTCTGCCGCAGTGGAAGTCTTCTTGGCACTCCCGGAGATCTCTGTAATCGTAGCAGCCAATTCCTCCACAGCACTGGCCTGTTCCACCGAACCCTGGCTCAGAGACTGGGCTCCCATGGATACCTGATTGCTGGCAGAAGACACCTGGCCGGCAGAAGCGTCAATCTGACGCATGGTATTACTTAATTCTATCTTCAGATTACGCATAGACCGCAGAATACTCTGGAAGTCCCCCACGTATGCATCACGGTTGGAGGATTGGATATCAAAGTTCTTGTTTGCCATCTGGTTAAGCAGATAACCGATATCCTTGATAATTGTATTCAAACCAGTTACCATCTCCGCCGTAGATCGGGTCAGCTCCGCCGTTTCATCCTTCCCCCTGGTCTCAGGTACGGGTGCTGACAAATCTCCCTCCACCAACAGCTTCATCCGGTTTGCACAGGCCCTCATGGGCACGCTGATATTGCTGGACAGCTTCAGAGCCACAACAATAGATGCCAAAGCAGAAGCTGCTATCACTACCAGATTAATGATGATGCCAACATATGTATCAGACAGGTAATCCGTCTTCAATGCAGTAACGGCAACGCTCCATCCGTCTGTGCCTCCCACCGGAGCATAGGCCAGAAACCAATCGCCATCTGCGTTCTTAAAACTTCCAAAACCTTTCTTTCCCTGACGCATATCTGCATGAAGTGCAGCCAGTTCCTTTAAGGAGCCATCCTGCCCGGCTTCCTGTTCAATATTCTGAGTTGCGATCGTCTCCAGTGTAATATCAGCGATGGTAACACCGGATTTGTTGATCATATAAGCCCGGCTGCTTTCACTGACAATAATAGAAGAAACAATATCATTCAAAAAGGTCTCCGGCGGTACAAAATAAACCACTCCCACAATCTGGGCTCCCTGATTTCCTCCGGAATAAATAGGTGCCGCCACCATGATAGATAATTCTCCCGTGATCTTACTGATCAACGGTTCGGATACATAAACATTTCCCTGCATAGCCTGCTTTACATATTCCCGATCGGAATAATCATTCCCGTCAAAGATACTGCGGCCATCCGCACCAACAATATTTCCCCGCTGAAAACCATGCATTTTCACACGTTCGTCTATAACAGCCTGCTTCTCATCTGCAGAAACAGATGCATCAGACAACTGAGGAATACAGCCCGTATCCATAGCTACATTCTTATAGGCTGTCAACTCCTGTTCAATGCGTTCTGCCGCCAAAACAGCCGTCTCGCCCATCATCTGTTCCACCGTGGCCAGGGTACTTTTATAATTCAGGGTAATACTGGATGACCCCACCGCAATTAAAGCGATCAGGACCGTTGCCATCAGGCATACTGTGATTTTTTTACGGATACTATTCATGTCTTTCCTCCATCAGTTTTTTATTAAATGGTGTATCTTTACAGTCCCGAACGGACACGTATTGGAGTATACGCTTCAAGATACACACGCACCTCTTTCGGTGCAGGAAAAATATGTGATAATATTATACCATAGGGCAAGTGATCCGTCTATGAAAAAAAGTGCAAAAGCTGTTTTTCATCCCCGACGCTCATATACCATCTCCGTGATTCTGTTATAGCTTTGAGTCTTTACTAATTTCAGAGGAATCTTCCTGCCAGTACTGTCAAAAAGGCAGATGCCTTTTCCCAGAAGCATTGGCATCACTGAGATGTAATAGGTGTCTATCAGATCTTCTGCCATAAGCTGTCCTGCAAGGGATGCGCCGCCGCAGATCCAGATGCCTTTTCCATCTTCTTTTTTAATGCATTTATCAGTTCACGGGGATCTTCATCAGAAAATTGTATCCCTTTTGCTGGCGCAGGCTTCCGGTGGGTTATCACATAGCTGTTCAATCCCTGGTAAACCCATTCATCCGGAGACAGCTCCGTTACAATCTGATGATACGTATTAAAGCCCATGACTACGGTGTCTACCTGTGTCACTAATTCTGAATAGGTATCTATCATTTCTTCTTCATTTCCCTGTCCTTCCAACCAGTCAACCTTCCCTTCGCAGTCTGCAATATAACCGTCCAGACTCATTGCGATGAATAGAATAACCTTTCTCATAATCCCAATTCCTCTTTTTTCATGGAAAATATATGTGTGTTTCAATGAAGCAAATGGAGGTTTCCCATATCTTACACTCTCACATCAAAGCCATCGTGAACTGCCGTTTCAGCGGCATCGCTGCCGGACAAGCCTCTGTTTTTTATCTCCTGCCTTGCAGCATGATATGCGTTATAGTAGACGGCTTTTAATGTGCCATGTACCTCTGATTCTGCTTTCGTTTCTTTTTCATGCCAGCCTACGCCCCCGGTATAGGTCAGGATTTCTTCGCCATTCTCGTTATATACATGGACTGCGGAGCCTGTTCCCTTGGATTGAAATTCAGCCTTATAGGGTGTGCCAAATAAGATGCTCAGCCAGCGTTCGTCTGCCTCTTTTATTTTTTTCATATTTTCCATATTATCGGAATCTATGGCCTGATTGATTTTTCCCATTAGCGCCATCCTGTCAGGGGCAACCTTTGCCACCTCATTCTTCCGCAGGCTAAGGAAGCAGCTTCCCATATATACATTTTGGGCTGCATCCTCTTTGGCATATTCTATGATCCTCTCCTTGAGAGAATCTGACAGCTCCCACTCTTTCCTGGATGCTGTTTTTTCTCTTGCTGCATATTCTGTCCGGCTATTTCTTGTTATTTCCGTAATTCCCATTTTGCGCTCCTATTCCTATCAGGCAATATCAAAGTTATTTTTTTTCCTATTTTCAAATATATGGCTTTGCCATTACAAATCCCCATTGCCCAAAGCTATCTTTGTGCTTTCCTCCTGATAAGGGAGGATATCACCATAGCTGCTATCCCCAAGGCAAGATAAGCCAGTCCATACCGAATAAATGCGGTTTCCCCCATGTCAAAGAAGATCCATACGCCCGTCAGGAACAAAACCGCTGAAATAACGGGAAGGCTCCACAAATGCTTTCTGTCCTTTCCTGCAAAAGCTCCTATGATCAAGGAGTATATGGGATTAACAGCAAAAAATAAAAGAAAGCAGACTGCCATTCCTCCGTCGGCTTTTACAAATGTAACTGCCGCCCACGGCAATACCAGCATAATTACCGCAGAGATTCCAATCCAGCAAATCATAGTCTTTTTTATCATGTGATGTCACCTCCAGGCACTTCGGTTTTTCTTCGGCTTCCCATGTCCGAAATAAATCTGCCGTTCTCCCAAGCCGCTGATCTTATGGGCACTTTGCAGCATGGTATCTCTGTCATTGTAAAGCATGGATACTGTCGGGTAGAACATATTCATGAGTGCATCCCCCACAATCAGCTCTTTTCCCATAATGTCAATTCCTATGGAGCCCTGCGTATGCCCGGGCAGGCCGATGACCTTTGCCGGTATCCCGTAATCCTCCAGGGAATCGCCCTCTTTTAAAGATATATTTGGAGTAAACGAAAGAATCGCATCCTCATGAAAGCTTTTTATGGATGCTGCCAAAACAATTTTTCCTAAGATACTGTGTGCATGCAAGGGCTGCAGCATATTATCGGCAATAAGAGAAATATCTGCCTCGTGCATGGCAATCGGACAGCTCAAAGCGTTCGAAAGAAATGCAGCGTTCTGTATATGATCCACATGACCATGGGTCAGTACCAAAAGACGCACATTGTACGGCTTACAGGCATCCAGTATCTTCTGCCTGTATTTTTCCCGTCCCGTGTCCACCAGTATGGCATTTTTTCCATTGGAAATAAGATAGCAGTTTCCATTTCCGCAGCAAATTCTTCGTACCATGCGCACCATCCTTACCCATATTTCCGTCCATATCACGCTTCTGCCATATTCCTATTTTGGCAGATTCATTATTTTTATTTCTTTGTTAAATATATCGACAGATTCGCCCTGCTTATAAATACAAACCTCATGAATATGCCTTTATGAATGAAATCCGCCGGTTTTTTATATCTGCTGCCACAATAGCATATTATCCTGAAACGCCGCCGTGATCTTTCCCGTATCCTTCAGCCACGAAAGATATGAGCGCACCGTACTGCCCACCAGCACATACTGTTCAAAATTCATGGTAAGCCCATAACTACCAAATACCTCCTGCAAAATCCTTTCAAAATGCACAGGTTCCCTGCAGACAGACCAAATCCTCTCAGCTACCTTTTGCACTTTATCCCTGTTATAGCGGACAAGTTCGCTGATATCCGGGGCCGCCTGTGCATGGGCAGGGACAAACATAGGAGCTTCCATCCTTTCCACCTTGTCCAGAGTTTCCAGATATGCTCCCACATCATAGATAAAGGAAACGGCATACTTGTCCAGGGTTTCCCTGCTGCTGATGCAGTCCGCCAGGAATACTACCCCGTCCGGCATCCGAAAGCCTGTCATATCAAAGAAATGCCCCGGCAATGGTATCACTTCAATCTCTTTTGGAAAGCCGGCATCCGAAAAATCCGTCACATCACTTTCCTGGGCCATCAGGAACTTATGCCGCAAGTCCCTGCAGGGATATCCGCCATACAGGAAAGAGGGCTCCAGTACCGGATATTTTGTAAATGCAGCCTCTATGCCGCCGGAATAAATCTTACATCCTGTCTGCCCCTGAAGGTAGCGGTTGCCGCCGATATGGTCCGCATTGGAGTGGGTGTTCAATATGGCTTTTAAGTGCCAGCCGTTCTTATCCAGAAGCTGCCTGACCTTTCTTCCTGCATCCTTATCGTTTCCGCTGTCTATCAGATAGACATTTTCTTTGTCCGCAATGTAAACTCCTATCTTCGCCGGACAGTTTATGTAGTAGCACTTTTCGCTGATTTGCACTAATTCATACATTTTTATGTTCTCCTATGATCAGTTTCGTAGTTTCTAGTAGTCCGTATCGGAAATCCTTGTGCATATTTCTGAGGATATTTTTCCGAGAGTGCAGGTCAAAAAACGCAGACGTAGTGGTGCTACGGCGAGGCTTTTTGACCTGTGCTATCGGAGAAATAGACCGGAAATATGCACAAGGATTTCCGGTACGGACTACTAGTACATCAGATATTAAATAGTTGATAGTTTGCAGTTTTGCGCTTCATCCGTCTCTAATAACCTGCCTGTCAGCAGAAAAAATTGCCATGTGCACAAGAGCCATATAAAATCACTCTTTCCCAATCAACACCTTTTTCCCACAGAAAGCAAATCCATATTTCCGTATTTTCCCCTCCGGAATCCCCTTGGACACAAGCATGGTTTCATATTTTTTCGCTTCTATCTGCCGTAATGCGGACTTTACCGTATCAGACAGTTCTTTCTCATCCTCCATATCCTGCACCTTGAATTCCAGTATGATTCCGTCATCATCCTGCTTCGGCTCCAGCATCACATCATAGCGCCCAAAGCCGCTTTCACGATTGGATGTCACGGTATAACGGTCTGCCAAATCCACTAACAGTCCCAGCACAAAGCCATGGTAAAAGCGCTCCGGCTCAGCATCCTCCGAGGGCTTTTTTCCTGTATCAAAAGTGCTGAAAGTGGCAAGCGCCACCTTATTCATATAATAATTCATAGCCTTCAAATCATCAGACAACAATGCCGTGATAAAATCATTATAATTTTCATCTTGATCTGAAAACCAGCTGCGAATCATTTTTTCAAACATCATCTCCACTTCTTTATTCGTCAAAGCCAGTGTATGGTACCAGTGACCTGTTTTTTCTATAAATTCCATCTGAAGGACTTTCAGATAACCACTGGCAAGGAGAAGACTCCAGACAGAATTTCTTTTTGTATACAATTCTCCATAAACAATCTGCTCATCAATCTCTACACGAAGCGTCCCGTCTCCCATCAGACATTCCAGGCTTTGCTTAATCTCTTTACTTCCCTCCCGAATCAGCTTTCCTACCAGGCTGTTGGAGCTGGAATTGGCCCAGTAAGCTCCTACTTTCCTTTTATCCAAATAGTTTAACACAGACCAGGGATTATAAATATCTGTATGGCTTCCAAAAGTAAAACCATCATACCAGCTTTTAACCTCCTGCCTCTTATCCGACATTCCAAACTCATCCAGGGCCGCAAATACTTCTTCTTCCGTAAAACCAAAACTATCCGCATACTTCTCAGAAGTAGTCGTCACTACTTCAAGATTGTTCAAGTCAGAAAAGATAGACTCTCTGCTCACCCTTGTGATGCCTGTCATAATGGCCCGTTCCAGGTACGGATTTGTCTTAAAGGCCGAATTAAACAGGCTCCTTGTAAAAGAAACTACCTCATTCCAGTATCCATTCACATAAGCTTCCTGCATTGGGGTATCATATTCGTCCAACAAGATAATCACTTTTTTATTGCAATACTTATACAAATACTTTGACAAACGATGAAGTGCTATACTTGCTGTAGTCTCCAGCATATCTTCAGAAACACTGCGGAAGTATTCCTTTTCTTCTGGAAGCAGGCATTCACTCTTTGTTAAAAAGCTGTAATCATAATAGAGATCCGAAAGAATTTGATTGATCCTCCGAACGGTTGATTCATAGTCTTTTTCCTTTACATTGGCAAAAGAGAGACTTATTACCGGATAAGTCCCCTGTAATTTCCTGTACTTTTCATCCTGCCAAATAGAAAGCCCTTGAAACAGCTCTCCCCGTCCATTATATTTTACGGAAAAAAACTGTTCTGCCATACTCAATGTTAAAGTCTTTCCAAATCTTCTGGGGCGGGTAATCATTGTTACGCTGTCTTTACTTTCCCACCATTCCCTAATAAACTTTGTCTTATCCACATAGAAACAATCATTTTCCCTTATGAATTCAAAGCTTTGCAGCCCAATTCCTACCGTCCTCGACATGCTCCATACCTCCTAGTATGGCCTAATTATACCCTCATCGAATCCCATATACAAGATTAAATCCTTTTCCGCATCTGGCTGACTTCTTTTTTCTCTAAATTCTATGCTAATTCTCCCAGATTGTCTCCCATACCATTTTATAACTTTATTATGTTCTTGCAGCACTTTTTGTACCTCTTACCACCGCCATACGGGCAAGGAGCATTTGGATATATTTTTTAACACTCCCATCTGTCATTTGCTCCATACTCTTTTTTCCATTTAGTAGTGCTCCTTTAATTGGATCTTCTGTCAGCATATAATCTTCACAGAAAATAGCATAATCTTCTTTATCCATAACTGGTATTGGAACAAATTTCTTTTCGATATAATCTGAAAACGGCTGAATAGTAACAAAAATTATATTTATTTTCGGAAGTTGAACTGTTTATGCGAAGCCTCTGAATCTGCCGTTTCCCATTTTATTATCCAGCTGACAGAGTACATCTCCTATCTCTCCATCAATACAGGCATTCTGCCTTTTTCTTTCACTCGGACATGCGGTGTCCCCATGATTTATACGGGCATAGACGGATTTCCCAAACACTATTGATGTGATATTTTCGTCAGCGAAAATCTCATCCAGTACATCTGACGGGATCAGCTTGCCATTCGTCCAGCCCGGCACCTTTTCCTTAACCGCAGCAGTTACTGCGTGTGCAAGATCTAAATGAAGCTGGCTCAGCGTCCATGTAGCCGGAGAACGGTCACTGGCTTTCAGCGTTTTCACATAAGAATGTATCTTGTCATAATATGCATCTGTTTCAGCGGTATTATCGCCGGACATTCCGCCATATTTATAAAATTCCTTCTTCACATCTTCAAAGACGTGCTGTTTCATTTCATCCGATACGTTAATGATCCTTTTCCAATCTGTCCTGCCTGTTATCCTCATGCCTTCTACGCCATAAGAATTTTTCCTGCGCCCGGAGAGCAGGTCTGCTATTGCTTTTTCATTTCCCTTGCTTACACTCCCCTGTTTCCCTGCAAACGGAAAACTCTTATTTGAAAGGAGCGGCCAGATTCCCTGACTGTTATTTCCTACACGCATCATAAATCTTCCCCTCCCACTGCACCATCAGCCTTTTATGTGCAATGCTTTTTTCCATTGCAGCTTTCTGTATCCGCTTCTTTTCCTGCTGTTCCTCTATCTGTACTTCCCTCTGTTTTTCCCGTTCTGCCCTGCGCTCCCAGAAGCTGTTTTTCGCCCTGCTGTCAAACAGGCTTTTCCCGCTCCCATTCTGGTAACCTGCACTCCACATCTTTGCATGGCATTCTTCTTTTGTCGCACCATAATAAATTGTGGAATAGGCCCCTCCACAGATGCCAGCCCATCTGTCCGGCTGCGCCCATCCTGTCCGCAAATCATTCAGCACCCACGCCTCATATTCCGGGTCATTTTTCATAGCCTCAAACCCTGCCTCAGAAATATTGATGGAAATGCTCTCCGACATGCGGGTCGGGTGCATGGGAATCTGTGAAATCCTGTCATGGATATACTGCTTGTATTCCTCCATTGTCATGTCCTTTGTTGAAACAGCTCCCGCTTTCCCTGTTTCTGATACATTTTGGGTTCCCATGCTTTTTCCAGCCACCTTGTCGCTAAAGGATGCGGTTTTTGTCTGGCCGCTGCCCTTTGCTTCGTAATTCTTCAAAAAGCTGCTGTACGTCTTTGTCATGTAGTTTACATTGATTGTGCTGCCCATTTCTGCTCCTTTCCTGCAACAATACTGTTACGACGAACTCTTTTTTCTTGATCCTGATATCCACATTTCCTAAATACTTTGCCGTCTCACGCTTAACATTGGATAAGCCTATGCCATGCATGGAGACCCTTTTCCCTAAAAGGTCTGCTCCTTTTGTGGAAACCGGAAGATTACTGTTTTTGTCAAATGCCACCTCCCCTTCAAAGGAATTTTTTACACATATCAGAAAAAATCTCTTTTTCTGTCTGCCCGAAAGGGAAATATATCTTTTTCCCCCTTTCATCCTTTCGCAGGCTTCCAAAGCATTCTGCAGGAGATTATTTATGATGATCGCAATGTCATATGCGTCATACCCGTCCGATGCCGGATACAGGAACTCCGAACTGAATTTTATGCCCTGTTTATCTGCTGCTTTCTGCTTGTCATTCACAATCACATCCGTAACGGCATTGCCCGTCCTGATAGTAAGCTCAAACACATTCAGGCTTTCATCCATTTTGGCGATATACTGCTCCATTTCCTCATAGCTGCCGCTTCCTGCCAGCCCCTTTATATTTGTCAGATGGTTTTTCATCTCATGCTTCATCCTGCGTATGCCGTCATAAAACTGCTCGACTTCCTCCATCCGTTCCCGTATTGCCAAAAGCTGCTGCTCCTCTACAAAATACTTCTTCTTTTCTTCCTGCAGCCTTACCATTTCCTGATAGGACATTACCGTAGCCACAATCCCCACATAGAACAAGAAGCTGGTCAAAGGCACTAACCCGATGAATACCGGGTACTCCTCGTATAGCAGAAAAAACACATTTTCCTTTACAATGAAGAGCTGCCGGAAAATAATATTCCCAAACAGGATGCCTGCAATCGGCATCAGACATAAATAACACAATTCCTTTGCGTGTAATTCCAGTGGTTCTTTTTGCAGCCTGCGGCTGATGAACAAAAGCATAATGAACAAAAGGAGAAACTGCAAGACTATGGAAAGGGAATAACCCACAGCAGTATTACGGTACATTGTGCTTTCATTGTATACGCCCCGCAGGAGCTTTGTATCAAAAATATAGCGCAGGCTTTCCGTTATTAACCTGCACATATCTCTAATCCCAAAAAACAGCACCCCAAGCAAAAAAGCAATATTCTTTTCCATTCCTGTAATTCTATGGGAGGATGTCAGCAGGACAATCACAATTATCATGCGCAGCCAGCCGGGAAGAGCAGCCGCATCACAGATAAGATACACCAGTACATACGCCCCAAATACTGTGGCAGCCTTTTTTAACACATTTTTCCGCTGTTCCTTTTGCCCCGCCATAAATGGGTAAAAAAGAAATGTCATGCATGCTGCATATAAGACTGTTTCTGTTTTGCCCATTATATGCCGGAATAGCATAAAACCTGTTTCACTCAAGATTTCCCCTCCTATCTTAAGTTGCTACGCAACGGTACGAAAGGGTAAAGTCCAGCAGAAAATATTTCTTAAAACACTTGACATTTCTTAGCTGGACTATTGCATAAACTGCAGATATGCCGCCGCAAAGTCATCATACCTTTTTGAAAGAGGCAGTCTGTCCCCATTCGCAAGTGTCACCTCGGATTTGTCATACCCCTCAACATAGGAAAGATTGACCAGGTATCCCCTGTGTATCCGGTAAAACTGTCCCGCCAATTCTTCCTCCAGATCTCTAATCTTTGCGTAGTATTCCAGTTCCCCTTCTTTTAAGTACAGCACTACCTTATGGTTCCGGCTTTCCAAATAATAAATACTGTCTAACGGTATGGCCCTGCTTTCACTTCCGCACCGGATGATTAGTGTTTTCTTTTTCTGCTCTGCCTCAGATAAAATCTGCCCTGCCGCCCGGCTGAAAACTTCCGCAAATTTCTGCTCATTGATGGGTTTTAGCAGATATTGGAATGCATCCACGTCAAATGCGTCATAGACATATTTTTCATAGCCCGTAACAAAAATGATAACCGGCTGTCTGTCAAGTTCCATGCCTCTTAGCTGTTTTGCCATGCTCATGCCATCCATGCCGGATGTATCGCCTTTCATTTCTATATCCAGAAACAACAGGTCATGTTCCATTTTACCTGACAGGTATTCATCAGCGGATGCATACTCAGTAATTTCGCTCTCCGAATCCTGCTTTCTCACAAGTGTGCGCAGATAAGCTCTTATATTCTTTTCATCATCGCAGATTGCAATTCTTATTACATCCACCTCCTCGTAGCTTTCATCTTATATATCGAAATAACTGTAAATTTATCTAATACCGATAGCGTGAATAGCGGATTTGACAGCGTGAATTCTTTTCCGCTGTTTCAAGGATAATATAATCTGCCTATGCCGCCACCCCATATTACCTCTAGCCTCCAAGCAATTTCCGTTATCAAGCCGCCCGGCCTGCCGGCAGAAATGGCAGACCGCCGCATATGGCAGATGAAGTCCATAGTGCGGCTTATGGGGTGGGGCCATTTTGCCATGACAGTTTTACTTCACAATATATGTCACAGGTGCAGAAGTATCTATGCCCTCATACATTTCCTCAAATCCCGCATAGCGATCCAGACCTTTTGCAGTATTGGTATCCAATGCACGGAAATGCTCATCTCGCTCTGCTTCTGTGTCAAAGTATATTACATTGTTTTCAGGCAAATCATCCGCCGCACCGGTTTTTTCTACGGATGCCCCATGAATATCATCTGACTGCACCAAAACAGCCGTCTGAACATCATTTGTGTCAGTGCCTGCAGCTTCACCGCCTTCTTTGAAAAAAACGCCGGCGTTGTCAGCAACCTGCAAAATGGAATCCGGCTTGGAAACAATTTCAATTTTGCCATCCTGTTCCACCGATTCAGCCTGCTGTGGCTGTGCATTCGCAGAGGTGGCAAATGCCGCCGCAGTCCCAGCAATGATAATGCCCGCCAAAACAAATGAAAAAATTGTCTTTTTCTTGATTTTCATAATTGCAGTTATCCTTTCTTCAATTGCATTTTTGCTAAAATTATTGCACAGAGGGGTCAAGCCGCTTTGTGCCTCTTCCATGCTGATCAATGCCCGTGCATAGGCTGCTTTCGTGTTTTCCCCGAAAAGACGTACAACTGCTTCGTCACATGCCAACTCAATATCCCGGTTTGCGAGAAAATACATCGCCCAAACCAGGGGATTGAACCAATGTACACACAGCACCAAAATCAGCACCAGCTTCCTAATGCTGTCAAAACGCCGGATATGCACATATTCATGAGCCAAAACATATTGCAGTGACTTTGTATTCTCCCATTTGGTAGATGTCGGCATCAAAATCACAGGCCAGAAAATGCCATAAGTGAGTGGGGCGGAATAACGGCTGGACTGCCGAATAGAAATCACACGTCTCTGATGATGGGCATTTAACCAGTTTCTGATGAAGTCATTATCCACTGGCAGGGATGTCTGAAACTCTTGTCGGCACTTCCAATATGATACAGCAAAAAATATAGCGCAGACCAGCACGCCGCCAGCCCAAATAACTGCCCATATAGAAATGGCATTGGAAATGCCATCCTTCATAGCAACCATCTGTCCTGTCGTTTCAGTCGGAAGCATTCCAATGGCTTGTAGATCCTTTGCAGCATCTATGGCAGATACATGATTGCCAAGCAGCGAGTACACACTAAACGTTGAGGGAACCGAAAAAGGGATCAGCAAGCGTACAACCACGATTCCCCAAAGTACCCCAAAAGTCTTTTTAGGTAACAAATTAATTGCCAAGGCACGTATTACAATGACTGCTAAAATCATCACACCCCCGGCAAAGCTCATTTGCAGCAGGCTCATTTGCATCACCTCACTCCAAATCATCAACAATCTGTTTTAGTTTTTCAATCTGAGCGGCGCTCAATTTTTTCCGTCCCAGCAACGCCGCAAATAGCTTGTCAACGGAGCCGTCATACATTTTGTCAATCAGTTCATCTGTCTTGGCCTCCTGAACTTCCTCTTTAGGAACAAGCGCATGGCACATGAATCCCGGTTCAGAACGTTCAACCGCTCCCTTTTTAATACAACGCTTAATCAGGGTATACGTTGTATTTACATTCCAGCCCAATTCTTCGGTAAGCTGCCTGGCAATATATTTAGCCGGAACATCACCATCACGCCAAAGGACAGACATCACTTTCAGTTCAGAATCGAACAGCTTAATGTCCATTCTGTCACACCCCCTTCTTCAAGACTGTAGTAGTATCTATTTATATATACTACCACAGTCTTAAAACTCTGTCAATACTACTCTGGTCTTAGAACTAAAAATTAATTACAGGAACGCCTAAATCACCGTCTCCCCCGCACTCTTCTCCTAGATCCTTTCCTCTTCTTCCTCCTCAGGGGCTTCATTTCCCTCTGCCGGTCAGACGCCCCCAGAAGGAGCACTGCCGCCAGAATTACAAAGCCAATCCCTGCCGCTGCCAAGAGATAATCAGGGGGCGAAGAAGCCCCATTATATTCCGTCATATCAAACCCAGTCAAAATCAGTGCTGCCGAAAAGGGATAAGCACTGAGCAGCAGGCCGCTCTTAAAAAACAGCATACTGTACCCAAGAAAAAACGTAAAAATCGAGCCGCCCAGATATCCCCCTCTCATCTGTCCGAAAATCAAAATCATAGGCATACACACAAGATACGTCATAAACGATGCCGCCACCACCTGACCGCCCGAGGTCAGTATCATCCCCGGCGTCAGCCCCTTAAGTCCCACAATCCCCCCAGTCAGAAGGGTCACACCTACACTGTACACACCAAACACCACAGAAAGCATCCCCGTAATCACCAGCTTCGCTCCCAGCAGCTTTGACATGGATACCGGCACCGTAATAATATTCTTCAAGGTATCGTGGGTCGTCTCCCTATCAATAAACCAGCCTCCAATCATCACCAGCGAAATCGGCAGAAATACCTGCGAATTCCCCCAGATCACATTTGCAAACAAGTGCCTGAAATCATAATTCAAATCACGATACTCCGGCGCCAGCATCAACTGAGTTCCATATTGAACCACAGGGCACACGGCAAGCGCCACAATCCCCACCAAAAGTATCTGACACCGGCGAAGCTTCAGCCATTCGGCTTGTATTAAATTCCACATGTTTTGTCACCTCCAATTTCATTTCCCCAGCATTCCTGAATGCTACTGGGTTTCCTGCCGCTTATAAACAAAAGCAATCAGCGTAAGAAATACCGCACCTTCCATGGCAGCCACGCCAAATGCCTGCACATTACTCAAAAAATAAGGACTAATCTGCTCAAGCAGCGCCGCCAGTTCCTCACTGGGATTGCTGTGGTCATAAAACTGGAAAAACCAGCGAAGTGCCAGGGGCCCCGGCAGCAGCGTACCGGGATTCAGCCCAAAAGACTGCGTCAGTAAAGGCGTACTGGTAGAAAGTATATAATTCACCATGGTATAGAAAAAAGTAATAATAACAGACACAATATAACTCTTATTATAAGCAACCACCAAAAGCACACAGGGCATAGTCCCCACCCACATAATCAGAGCTTCCCCGAGCCCCACAAAAAACAAAAACCAGAATCCCTCCGGCCGCCAGCCCTTAAGCATCACAAGGCCGCCTCCAAGCAGACCTCCCACTGCCATAAAGAGCACCGAAAAAATCAGCAGCACCAGCATTTTGGCCACCGCCAGCTTCCCCTTATCCACCGGCACCGTCATAAGATTCTTCAGCGTATCATTATCCTGTTCCTCAAACAACAGATTGGCAGCCAGAACAATCACAGCCGGAATCAGCAAAAGATAGGCGCTGAGCTGAAACAGACACGACATCATCTCCTCCACGGCCTGCGCTCCGGTCTGCGCATATGACGGCAGAAAAGAAATGCCGAAAGGAATCAAAATGGACAAAAAAGAAGAGACAAAAAACAGCGGCTTCCTTTTCAGCTTCATAAATTCACAGTAAATCAGCTTAAGCAATCCCCTCACCCCCTGTTACACGCTTGAAATAATCCTCAAGACTTTCCTCACAAGTATGGGCTTCCGACACCACAAGTCCGTTTTCCACAAAAGCAGTCACCATGTCACCTACCGGAAGCTCCAGATTGTAAAGAAGCAGATTGCGGTCATCCTGTATGGTAAAATCCTTTTCCCGAAATCTGCGCTCCAGAATTCTCGCCGCCTGGGCCGTATCAGAAATCGTAAAATGAACATATTTGCTGTTCTTCTGCTCCAGTTCTGCAAAGCTTTCTTCCTCCAGAAGCACACCATGGTCAATAATACCAATATCATCTGCCAGAAGCGCAATTTCCGACAAAATATGACTGGAAATCAAAATCGTCTTCCCTCTTGCCTCACACAGCTCCCGGATAAAAGAGCGCACCTCCGCAATCCCAATGGGATCAAGGCCATTAATCGGCTCATCCAAAATAAGCAGCTCCGGGTCATGCATCACCGCAAGGGCAATGGCAAGCCTCTGCTTCATGCCAAGAGAAAATTGAGAAAACAATTTTTTATCCCCATAAGGCAGCCCCACCAGATCCAAAGCATCCTTAATCGCATCCCTCCCCGGCACACCCCGAAGCACCGCAAAAATACGCAGATTTTCCGCAGCTGTCAGATTCGGATAAAACCCCGGCGATTCTATAAGGCTCCCAATCCGTGGAAGCAGCCTTCTCTCATTCCCCGCCAGCGGCTTCCCCCACATAGACACCCTTCCGGCCGTAGGCCGTGTAAGCCCCAAAAGCATTTTCATAGTCGTAGTCTTACCAGCCCCATTCCTGCCAAGAAGCCCATAAATCCTCCCCTTCTCCACATGAATATTCAGATTCGCAACACTTTTCTGCTCACCATATTGCTTCGTCAGATTCTTCGTCTCAATAACATACTCGCTCACATCAAAAACCTCCTATCCTTCCAATTCCACAATCTATCATCTGTCAAATACCATTCTAACACCCCCACCTTGCAAAAACCTTGCCGCAACCTTGCATTAACCTTGCAAATCCAAAAACCAGCAATCCACACCAAAAACCCCTACATACCTCCAAACACATTCTTCCAAAAATACAAACCAAAAACCACACACATCCCAATATTTATCCCAAAAGAATCTCCCCCAATACCATCAACAAAACCCTTCACCCCAACCCATCCCCAAAAACTCCCTTCAACCTACAGCCCCCAAAAACCAGGAAGGAGCTACCGCAAAAGAAGTCAGCAGGCTTTTCCAATATCCAGTGTCCGGCTGTTCACGAACGCTCTGTTTGATATGGGCAGACATTACCTCAAAAACCTCCCCAATAACAAGATCTCTCAGGTAATGTCTGACCAGAGCAAACCGAGTGTACGTGAACCGTCCGAACACAGGATATGGAAATGACTGCTGACTTCTTTTGCGGCAGTTCCTTCCGTCCATCCTCACCCTTCTAGCAAAAAGCGCACTAAAAACACCGTCCCCTTCCCCACCACACTCTCCACACCAATACTTCCCCCCATCTTCTCCACAATCTGAAGCACAATCGCAAGCCCAAGCCCGCTCCCCCTTTCCGAACGCCCCTTATCACATTTATACAGCCGCTCAAAAATATGCTCCAAATCCTCCTTTTCAATCCCCACCCCATTATCCTCCACACATAAAACAGCCTCCCCCTCTTCCCTCAAAAGAGAGATCACAACACGATCCGCCCCACTGTGCGCAATCACATTCTGTATCAGATTATTCACCACACGCATATAACCATCGGGATCAACCCTGACCCAAAAAGGCCGCTCCGGTATCTCAACCACATATTCAATCTGCCCATCCTCAAATATCGGAATCCAGTCAATCAGAATACTCCGTGTCAGCTCCGTCATATCCGTCACGGAAATATTCATAGAAAATTCATCAGACCCCAGCTTAAACCAATCAAAAAGCACATCAATATATTCCTTCAAATCATGAGCCTTCTGCCGGGCGATCTCCATATAATCCTCCCGCTCATCCCCGGTAACAAGCTCCTTATGCACCGCATCCAGATATCCAATCAGCGTAGTAAGGGGCGTCCTGACATCGTGAGAAAGGCTCGTCATAAGCCGCTTATTTGTCTCTTCAGCCTGCCGGTAAACCGAAAGCCTGTCCTCATAAGAGCGGACAATCCCGTTAATCTGCCACGCAATGGGAGCAGCAAGCTCATGTGCCTCCGCTAAAATGCGCCGGTTTCCGTTCCCATTTCTGATATCCTCCAGGGCCTCCCACATATCCGCTATCTGCCTTTTTGCACGGTACGTAATAAAAGCAGAAGCAAACAGAGACGCAATCCCCACAATAAGAAAAATAACAGCAAGCGTTTCCATGTACACCCGTCATACCTCCTTATTAAAACGGTAGCCTATTCCCTTCACCGTCTGAATATAGCGTGGGCTCCCGGGATTTTCTTCTATCTTTTTACGAAGCCGGCTTATAACAGCCATAATATTGCTGTCATCATAAACGTAGGCTTCCCCCCAGACCTCCTCATAAATCCTCTGCTTTGTCAGTATTTTCCCTTGATTCTTCGCAAGAAACAAAAGCAAATCAAACTCCTTCGGGGGCAGTTCATAGGTGCCCCCTGCCGCAAGCACACTGCGGTTATCCGGATCAATGGTAAGACCATCAAAGGCCAAGGTCTCCCCTTCTCCCTGGTTGAAACGGGTATAACGCCGGATCAGCGAAATAATACGGGCCGTCAACTCGTCCATATCAAAGGGCTTTGTCAGATAATCGTCAGCCCCCGACCTCAAGCCGCGGACCTTGGAAAGACTGTCATTTTTAGCCGTGAGCATTAAAATGGGCAGACTGCTTTCCCTTCGGATTCTCTCAAGGGTTTCAAAGCCGTCATATCCGGGCATCATAACATCCAGAATAACAAGCTGGTAAACATTTTCCTTAAGCATTCCCAAGCCTGCGCTCCCAGAAGCACAGCAGTCTGCCTCAATATCCTCCTGCAAAACGCTCCGTTTAATCAAATCGCAGAGCTCCTTATCATCATCTATAATTAAAATCCGATTCATAGGTTCGTACCGTCCTTTCCTTGTATTATGTTATAGCAATGCCCTCTCTTGACAAGGGCACACAAACCTTGCCAAGAGAGGGCAGCCGTAATCTTTGTGACGAAGGAGGAACCGCCGTCACATTTTATATTCGTTCATTTTCTTTAAAAACAGTTCCTCCGTAAGTCCCGCACGGGAAATTGCCTCCTGAAGTGACAAAAGATTATCACGCACCAAATCAAAGAGCATCTCAAGTCTTCCCTCTCGGTGTCCTTCTTTAAGTCCTTCCTTAAGCCCTTGATTTATTCCCTCATTTTTTATCGTTTTCGCCTCATATTCTAAAATCTTTCCGCCCATAATACTCCCTACTCCTTTCCTCCGGTGTCAAAATCTCAATCCGCAGGCTGTCCGCTGCGGAAGCATCACTGCGCAGAAACAATACCGCCGAGTGAGAAAGAGTAACGGATAAGCAGATTCCCTGTACGCTCCCCCTATCCAAAGCAATTTGCATCATACTCAAAAAACGGATTAACATACTATGATCGGGACTGCTCTGGCACTCCCAGTGATACTGCTTTACATGTACTGACAAGCTGATAATCGGACTGATCACTTGCCAGTAAACCGGGTGTAAAATCTTATATTACAGTCCCTTACTTTACTTTTACATCCACAACCCGATCGGGGATCTCAATCTGGCTCCCCTTATATGCTGCCTGGGCTCTGGCACGCTTTACTTTCAAAGCCTCCGGTGTTGCTTCCACCTGGGCCCGTGTGATCCTTCGCTCCTTTAGGAGAACATGCTCCTTTTCCACGGCTTTGTGGCTCGCCGTCTCTTTTGCATGCTCTGCTAAAACCTCTTCCTTCACAGGATCTGCTCCAGACGTTGCTGCGGCGGCTTCTTTCGCTTCGGCGCTCTCCTTCTCCTGGGCATTCTCCACCGGCTCCTTCTCTTCGCTGCTCTCTGTGGGATCTTTGATTCCAAGCTCGGCTTCCTTTAATTCCTTGAGCTCCTTCTCCACTTCCCGCTTCTCTGCTTCCGTGGGGAGCTGGGCATATTCGCCGCTCTCTACAAATTTTCTTATGGTTTCTTCCATGGCCATATTTTTCTGAAGCTCCTGCCACATGATTCCAAGCTTGGCTCCCTCAGGTATGGCCGGATTGTTCTTCACATTGTTGACTACGCTTAAGGAAGCTGCCACTCGTTCCGTTCTGACCTGCTGCACCTCTTCCTTGGTCTTGCAGTTTTTCAGCTTTTTTTCGTAGCTCTTCTGCTCGGCTTCGATGGCTTTTACTTTCTGGTAGGTCTGGGGATCATGCTTCTCCAGATACTCCATCTCCTCCCGGGTCAGCTTCTTGCCCGTTGCCAGCTTTGTGCGGATCTGGGAGGAAAGCTTGGCCGAACCGTCCGCCTGGGCCTTTCGAATCTCTTCCGCCTGCTGTGCCGTTGGATCGGTTAATTTCGTACTTCCGTCCGCAGTGAAATCATTATCTGCTTTCTTTTTCTGCCATTTCAACTGCATTTCCATATTTTTTGTATAAGTCCCCAGTGATTGTATCTTGGAAAAATCCAAAAGCTGCACCTCCCTCATGTAGTATCCTGTTTTAGAAATTCCTATGAAAATTTCCGGAAAAGATTTTTATAGGAATTTCGGGAAACGTTATATTCGTCCATTTTCATAGGATATTTTGGCTAAAATCTCATATTATCTTATTTATTACGCACTGACATCCACTGTTTTCCTCGGAAGAACAAGAGTATTGCCCAATTTCACAAGGGCATTATCCACAGATTCCCTTGTTACATTGTCCAAAATGCTTCTGTCAAAGGGCATGCCTAGCTGCCAGCCGGGATCGGAAGCCTTCACTGCGTCATAAAATGCCTGGCTGTACGCTCTCTCATACTGTCCCAGGGTCCATGTTCCTTTTAATCTGTCTTCCTTTGGAATGCTGAGCTGGAATGCACGGAAAACCTCGGATCGCTTTGTCGTGTCGCCGTTTGCCACACCATATTCCTGCAGGAAATGACGCTTTGTCTCGTCAAACATACTTTGACGGGCTTCCTCGGAAACATCTATAATCTGATGCCGCTCCGATTCCGGGATTCCATTTACTACCATTCCCGGCACAACGATGCCACCCGGCCCCACAAAATCTCCGTCGGAATTGTACATCTTCATGACATTTCTCATGTAAGCCTTTTCTCCGCCGAACATCTCATACATCTTCTTTTCCCATGGCGACATTTTGGCGACTGCCCCACGGTGGTTCTCAAGGAAGTCCTTTGCCGCCGCCTTATACTGGCTGCTATTTGTATCAATCGTATAATTTCCGTAATTTCTAACTGACCTCAAACTATTAATGTTCATCAAGTCTCACACCCCTTTACAGATATATCGGCAGATATTCCCTGTTTGCTAACCTGTATTGGGGCATAATTACTGTTTATTTGCTAAAAAAGTCCTAAAAAGTATAAGTATGTGTCTGCTGTCCGGGGGTTCAGCCGGGCATTTTTTCCTTTACTGCATTTTTCACCTTATGAATCAGCGAAACAAATCCTGTTTTAATCGCTGGCTCTGAAAATAGAGCAGCGCTTCCTGCTCCTGCATTCTTCTCTTTTCGGCGCTTTCTTCCATGATCTGTATATATTTCACACGGAGCCGGCGCTTTCTGGCCTGCTCTGCTTCGATTTGCTCCAGTTCCTCCTTTGAAGGTCCCGTGATTCTTCCGCTGCCAGTGACGGTGCAATTCCGTATATCTCCGTTTTCGTCCAGATTGAAGACATAGCTTTTTCCTGCCTGATGGGCGGCCACATCATAGCCGTAGGATGCCGCAACTGTGTTGTCCCACAGGTCGTAGTCTTCTTTCCATGCTTGCAGCTTTGCTACGATCTGCCGGGCATAGTCCGGATCCGCATCCATTTTCTGCTGCAGGCTCTCCGGAATAATAACTGCGATTTTCCCGGCGCCGATGCTGCTGTAATTTCTCTGGAGATCGCTGCGTGTCTGAGGAGGATTCGCACCTACGGGTCTCCAGTCATTTAGGGCGTCCGCACTCGTATCCGGTTGAAAATACTTCCAGAACGGAAAGTCATTTCTCTGCCAGTTTGCGGAGGAAATGTCGGCGTTTCCCACATGGGTTATGATCTTGTATTGTGAAAATGCATCCCCGAAGCTTGCGGCTCCTATTATTCCGGTGCTGTATGCCTTGCTGATGGCTGAAATATAGTCTGTGGAACCAGCCATTTTCTTTGCATATGCTATGCGAAAAGCGTTTGCTGCGTTTTTGTCGGTTATCTTACTTAGACGTTCCTCGTAGGTTTCTCCCATAAAGAGATTTGTTTCACTTCTGTTTTGCTCTGCAGCCGTTATTAGTCCCGGCGTGTTCGCCTGCCCTGCCGCTTTTCCTGCTGTCCTCTCTGCTGTTCTTGCTGCCGCAAGCTCTGCGAAGCTTGCTCCTTTGAGCCTGACGGATGTTTGATTCTGGCTCTGTTCTGCCAAATAGCGTTCTCCCAATTTATCGGCTGTCACTCCAATACCCATTCCTGCTTCTCCTTTCCTTAATCCGCACATGGTTTTTGTGCATAAAGGGATACCCGTAGGGTGTTTCCTTGATCTGCACATGATCTTTGTGCATAAAGGGATACCCGTAGGGTGTTTCCTTAATCCGCACATGATCTTTGTGCATAAAGGGATACTTTTCTATCCCAAAATACAACATCTAAAAATAAATAGGTTCTTATCTGTTATATCGGCAGAAATTCCCTGTTTTTTGGATAAATGGAACGAAAGGACTGCTTTTCGGATACGAAAGGATATGATTCTATTCTTCAAAAATATTTGCGGAAAAAACTTTTTTCCTCTCCATCTATTATAGGACATTCACATTCCCAAACAGAATTTCCATTTTCATGGTATTTCTGATAAAATTCGTAAACAGGCATGGAAAAATATCTACGTCCTGCCAATTTATGAGCAAAATAAGGATTCCCTCTTTTTCGTGTGGAAATCATACATTTCCCTGGAGCATTCTTTGATACCTATAAGATTATCATTGTCATCATACGCCCCCTCAATGTCTACGGTTCCCGTTGAAAAATTCGTAAAGCCTACGCCGCTTCGCCAATCATTAAAATACCGGACAATACTTCCGTTGTAAGTGTAGCAGTCTTTCTCTTTATCAAAAATCAACCCATAGGGCTCATATACGGCCATGTCCACAATTCCCGGCTTCTCAACAGCAGCCGAATCCCTGCCGGATTGCGGCACTGTGTTTCGCTGTGGATGCTCATGGGCTTCTTTTGATGTACACCTTTCAATGCCCGTCAATGTTCCATACCCGGAAGCGTTTGGCTTTTCATAATTCCGTACTGTGTAAATATCCACAGTGCCATTTTCATCTCCAAAGGTACGCATAGCACCGTGAAATTTGCCGCTGCTTAAGTCTTCGCCGTTAGAAGTCAGAATATCCCGAAAATACCGGACCTTTTCACCGTGATAATACCACTGGTCCTCTTTTGTATCATAGGTGAGACCGAATGCTTCATATTCCTCTGCCATTTCCTTAAGCTCTTCCTCTGTGGCCGGCTCCCCTGCTTGTGCCACAACCGGAGACGGATTTCGAATGGCCTCCAAATCACGGGCGGCAAATTCTTCTTCTGAGCATTCCGCTAAGCCTGTCAATGTCCCGCTCGGGTCAAAGGAGCCGTCATCTGCCCGCACAGAGATATGAAGATCACGAATTGCATATACGTCTACTACCCCATTTTCATTGAAAAAGTCTCTTCCGGCCTGAGAACCGTCTCCCAGGGGATAGTAGTCCTCAAACCATCGCACCGCTTTTCCCTTATAATACAGTTCATTTCTGTCCGCATCATAAACCATGCCAAAGGGCTCATAGATCTTAAACTGCTCTCCACAGGCAATCTCATAAGTGTCCGTTTTTTCCCCGTCCTCTGCTGCGGCGGCCAGGGCAGGGAAAGCTTCCCTTGACAGCTCCGGGGCGGCTTCGGTGCTCTGTGCCGTATTTTCATCCTGTAAGAGGGGTCCTGTGCCGCATCCGGCCATAACTCCCAGAAATGCCGTAATCAAAAAAGCCTGTGTTATGTTCTTTTTGTTTTTCATAAGAGAAATCTTTCCTTTCTTTGAATATACAAAAAGCATAACAGGCTTTTTTGTGATGGATTTGTAGTTTGTGTGTGATTTATGTGTACTTCTTGATTTGTATCTCTCTTTCGCTTTAAAAGATATTTTTCGCATTCTGTTTCCAGCCTTGGCAAGTTCAGGCAACGATTTCCACCTGCAAATGGTTCATCAGCGGCATATATTTTCCGATCTGCAGTGGGACAAAAAGCACTTTATCATCTATATTATATAAATTACGAATGTATTTCTTATCTGTTCATGCAGTAGCCATTGTAAAAGAAAACCGCACCCCAAAATCCGTATTGCAGACCCCGCACTCACTTCCATGCCGCCGCAGTATCCTCTGTGTCACATAAAGCCCCAGCCCGCTTCCCCCCGTTTTCCTGTTCCTTGACTGTTCAACACGGTAAAAGGCATCAAACAGCTTCGGGATGCTCTCATCCGGTATCCGGGTCCCGGAATTTTCCACAGAGAAATGAAACCGCTCACATTCCATATGTCCGCAGATGCGGATGGCTGCACCTGACGGCGAATATTTGACCGCATTTCCAATCAGATTGGAAAAAACCTTTTCCATCAGCATTTTATTGCCGTTTATCCATACGAAAGGTGGCAACTCCATGGATACCTGCAAGTCTTTCCCCGCTATCAGGTCTTCCGTCTCATTTAAATAATTCCGAATCACCTGTACACAGTCAAATTGGTCCCTCTTAAAGTCCGCCCCTATGGTGTCCAGCCTTGATATGGTAAGTATCTCCTGCACCATTGATTCAAGAGTATTCGCAGTCTCCAGGGATCTGGCAAGGTATTTTTCGTGATCCTTATAAGCCCCGATTCCCAGAAGCATCCCCTCTAACTGCCCCTTAATGACAGTAACGGGTGTCTTCAATTCATGGGACACGGCGGAAAAGAAATCCGTCCTTGCCTGTTCCAGCTTCTTTTCCCGCTTAATATCCTCCTCCAGCTTTTTGTTCGCATCCTTAAGGCCAGACAGGGCTGCAGACAAATTGCGGGACAGGGAATTCAGGCTTCTCCCCAGCGTGCCCAGCTCGTCCGTTCTTCTAATGTCAATCTGCCAGTCCAAATGAAGCCCGGACATTTCCTCGGATATACGGCTGATTTCCAGTACGGGCTTTGTGATCAGCCGGGAGTACAGCCAGGATGCCCCAAATGAAACCGCAAGGATAACAAAAAGCAGCAGGGGCAGAATGTGCCGAAATGCCTGCCGTATTTCCGCAACCTGCTCCGCCTTTCCGTATACCATAAGCATATAGACCCCATGGCTGTCAGAAAAAGAAAAATAATAGCTGTTCGATAAAACAGGATCGCTGTCATAGGATTCATACACCGCCGTCATCGCTGCCTCCTCCAACACAGCCTCCTGGTGCCCGGCAGGGATGGGCACCTGCCTGCCGTCCTCATCAAATAATTCAACGGAATATATATCCGTATTCTTAAGGAATTGTTCAAACAGGCCCCCGCTGTCCAAAAAAGCCGTCTCTTCCAATTCCGAAAGAAATACCTGTGTCTGCTCATCCAAAACCGCATTCAGCCTGCCAGAATAGGTTCGGGGCATCAGCCATGCCAAAAGAGCGTACACCAGCAGGGATATGCACAGTAGCATGGCCGCCGTTATGAAAAATACCTTTGCAAACAGGCTGCTTTTAATTTTCTCTCTCAATTCTGTACCCTACCCCTCTGACCGTCTGAATAAAGCCGATTCCCAGCTTTTTGCGAAGATTTTTAATGTGTGTGTCAACCACCCGTTCATCGCCGTAAAAATCATACCGCCACAGCTTATTCAGCAGGTTCTGCCTTGTCATGATGCGTCCCTGATGGCTCAAAAGCTCTCTTAAGACTTCAAACTCCCGCTGTGTCAGTTCATAAGCAGTTCCATCTACGACCGCCGTATAATTATCCAAATCCAGAACTAAATTCCGATAGGAAATGGTCTTATGGCCCTCTTCCCCCATCCGGCCGCTCCGCCTGAGAACAGCCGCTATTTTGCGGATTAGAATTGGGAAGGAAAATGGCTTTGTAATATAATCGTCCACCTGCAGATCCAGACCCCTGATCTGCTCCTCCTCGCCGCCCAATGCGGTAAGCATAATGATCGGCACCTGTGACTGTTTCCGTATAAGCTCGCATACCCCAAAGCCGTCAATCTTCGGAAGCATGATATCCAGCAGAATCAGATCGTACCTGCCTTTCCCAAACAGGTCTATTGCTTCCATGCCATCGCTAGCGGCAGTAACTCCATAGCCGGCTTCTTTCAGAAATTCCTTAAGAAGCTCCTGGATGTCCTGATCGTCTTCAACAATTAAAATATTTTGCATAGAAATGCCTCCTGTGCTAATGCATTTAATTAAGCCTGAGGAAATCATACTATATTTTTTTGTGTTTTGTGTGTAGTTTGCTGAAATTGATAGGATTTTTTCCACTCTCGGCGGGACCTCCAGGAATACATCCCGCCGGATAATCCCTTTTTCTTCCAATTTGTTTTTTGAAGGTCACAAGCAAGATAGAATTACAGACTGCCCAATGATATAATTTGAATATACCTCATTTTATTTTTTGTCAAGTTTCCTTTGAAACTACACTCGTTTTATCCAACTCTACCGTTGGTAGGTGTTCATTTTTATGCCGGATTTATATAATTTACCGCAAGCAGGAGGGCCAAGTAATGAATCAAATTAAGATTGGAGCTTTTATTTCCCAACGCCGGAAAGCAAAAGGCTGGACGCAAAGCCAGTTAGCAGAAAAGCTGGAAGTAACCGATAAGGCTGTCTCAAAATGGGAAACGGGACGGTCTATGCCGGATTTATCTTTGTTTCTTCCATTATGCACGCTTTTAGACATTACTTTGAATGAACTGTTTGCAGGTGAATGCATTGCAGAAGAAAAGTTGAAAGAAAAAGCAGACGAGGTACTGATGAACGTGATTACAAATTGGTTAGGACATGACAAACGGGAATTAAAAGAATATGATACAGCTCCCCCAAATGTCTTAGAGGTTGAAAATGTTTCCAAACTATATGAAACAGAAAATAATTCCGTATCAGCCGTAAATGATGTAAGCTTTCGGATACCGCACGGCAGCTTTGTTGGAATTATGGGAGCTTCCGGTTCCGGGAAGACAACCTTGCTTCATTTAATAGCCACAATAGATAAGCCGACAAGTGGAACAATACGAATTAACGGGCAAAATATAGTAGATATACCGGAAGAAGATACCGCAGAATTTCGCCGCAGACATTTAGGTTTTGTGTTCCAGGAATACAATTTACTTGAAACCCTGACTGTCTATGAAAATATTGCACTTGCTTTGACAATAAAAGATGTTTCCAAAGAAAGTATTCGTCCAATGATTCAGAGTTTATCTGAAAAACTGGATATATCAGCAATATTAGATAAATTTCCATATGAGATATCGGGAGGACAACGGCAGCGCTGTGCCTGCGCCCGTGCCCTTGTGGTAAATCCCGACATTATACTTGCGGACGAGCCTACCGGAGCACTGGATTCCCATGCTGCCAGACAGCTTTTAGATACATTTGCCATGCTTTGCAGAGAATACGGTGCAACAATATTGATGGTCACACATGATGTTATGGCAGCCAGCTATTGTGACAAAATTTTGTTTATGAAAGACGGCGAAATAAAAGCTGCCTTAAACCGGGAACAGGAAAACAAACAGACCTTTTTTGCAGATATTTTGAAGAAAATAGAACAGATAGAGGGAGAAAGCCATGATGTACTTGAAGCTGTCAATCCGTAATGCCAGGCGGTCTTTTATAAATTATCTTTTATATACTGCCGCCATGACCGTCCTTTTGGCGATTATAGAGGTATCTGACTGCATAGCCATTATAGGTGAATCAGCCGGTTTCCATGCAATTTCTCTGCCCTTGCTAATAGCAGTAATCCAGATAGTTGGATATATAGACACTTTCATGCTAAAGCAGCGGGCAAAGGAATTTGCAAACTATTTATTGCTGGGTATGGAAAAAAAGAGAGTAACCCGTCTGTTTCTATGCGAAGTCTTACTGATTGGCTTTTTCTGCTATCTGGCAGGTACAGCCATAGGTTTTGCCGTCTATGGATTTTGGTATTTCCGTGAGCCTTTACACGAAATGAATCATTGGGGATTCCTTTATGGTAAAAGTATGTTTTATACTTTTATGTTTTTTGACTTTATTGAAGCAGTGTGTTCTTTTCGATTGCGGAAGCGTTTAAGCAAGCTTAAAATAAGGGAGCTGATGTATGAAAAAAAACGCAGTCAAGGTATAAAAAATATTGGGAACTATAAAAAATGGGGAATTATCTTCCTTTTGTGTTTTCTGTGCTTAATTGGCTGCATATGCGGAATTGTTTTTCTGCCGGAAGTCTATCTTGTTTATCCTGTATCTGCTGCAGCAATACCCTTGATCCTATCTGTCTTTGCCTTTTACAAATGGGTGTTTGGCTGTCTATATGCCCAAAGGAGAATGAAATCCGTTAAAATATACCAAAAAGACATACTGTATATCACGGCAAATATTACATCAGACTTCAAAACGTCTGCTATTGTAAATACTGTTTTTTGTGTATGCTTTTTATTTTCAGCCTGTTCTTTCATAACCGGAATCTTGATGCTGCAGCCGGAACTTCAGCTTTTTGATACGGCTATGCAGCGGTGGATGGGAACTTCACAAATATGTATCTGTATCGTGTTTTTGGTTATTTATTTTTCGATACTGTCTTTGCAGCAGATGATAGAGGTCAGGCAGAATTCAAAAAACAATCAGATCCTACACTATCTGGGAAAAAGCAATAAGCAAATAGAAAGGCTTGTGAATCAGCAAACGGCAATTAAGCTGACCGCTCCAATGATAATGGCTTTATTGATTCTTTTATTCTGCATACCATTGCTGAATGGAAAAATGAACTTAATACTGCCGGCTTCCTTGAATAACATTCTGCTCAAATTAGCCGGTAAATTTGGAGCGTGTATTATCATTTTTTATATTTGCTATTTTGGAATTGTCAGTGCCATGAGCAAACGGTATATAAATCCCTCTGCCTGAAAGCAGCAAATAAGAGACGAATGAAATACCACAATATAAAATTGCCGGCAAGATCCTGATTTCTCCCCAGCTTGACAAAAGTACAACATCATGTTATATTTTTATTGTCAACACGATGTTATACATTAAGTCCAGCTAAGAAATGTCAAGTGTTTATCAGAAATATTTTCTGCTGGACGGTAAAGTTGCGAAATCGTACGAGAGGAACTTTCATGAGTGCACTTTCGAATGAAAGTTTCTCTCATAGGTGTGCGCTGAAGTGACTTTACCCTTTAGTACCGTTGCGTAGCAACTTAAATAGGAGGACCGAACTATGGTAAATCAGTTATCCGATGCCGAACTTGAAATTATGAAAATCGTATGGGAGAACCCACAAGAAGTAACGCTGTTCCCCTATATCATGGGCGGACTGGCGGCCAGGGGGAAGCCCTGTCAGAAGAACACGCTCATCGTGCTCCTGTCACGGCTGATGAACAAAGGCTTTTTGAGCGCAAAAAAAATCGGGCGCCGCAACGAATATACTACGCTTGTTTCCGCAACAGAATACCAGACAGCCCAGACGAAGCATTTTCTGGATAAGATCTATGAGGGAAGCGCAAAGGGTCTGGTGTCGAATCTGATTATGGGAGACCTGCTGACGGACGAAGAATATGATGATCTGAAGCAGCTTCTTAAGAAAGGGAAAGAGCAGCCATGAACACTGTTTTGAAAATCTTCCTGTCCATGTCCTTTTCCGGAAGTCTGCTTATTCTGGTTCTGCTTTTGGGAAAACGCCTCTTGCAAGATAAAATCAGCCGACAGTGGCAGTATTACATCTGGCTTATTGTCATTTTGCGGCTGCTGCTCCCCTTTGGGTCAAAAGCAAGCCTGTTGGGGGAAACCTATGTGTCTGTGGAGCAGGCAGTAACCCAGGCCGCTTCTTTCCCTCAGCAAGGCTCTCTGCTTCATGCCTTATTGAATGAAATCCATCTGCCCCGAAACGGAATCTACTACGGGATGCCAAAAGAGCACACCTTGGCAGACAAAGTCCTGTGGCCTTTAAAGGACATGAATGAATCCACAAAATATGCTCCCAAAAGTGATTCCATTCCTGACAGCAATCTGACAGACGGACAGGAAAATTCAAATTCTCTGTCCAAGGATTTGGCAGAGGCTCCCCCGCTTCAGGATATGAAGTCACTGCTTATCAGGCATATCTGGCTCATTTGGCTGATGACTGCCCTTGGTATGCTCATACGGAAAATAACCATCTATCAGAGCTTTGTACGGTATCTCAATGCCGGAGCGTCACCGGTTTCCCATATGGACATTTTGGATCGGCTCTTTACTGCCGCAGAGGAAGCCGGAGTAAAAAAGCCTGTAGAGTTAAGTGTCAATCCGCTGATTTCATCGCCGCTTCTGATTGGTTTTTTCCATCCTTGCATTGTGCTGCCAAGTGCGGATATTCCCGAAAAGGATTTTCGGTATATTGTGATGCATGAACTGACCCATTACAGGCGGCGGGATATGTTTTACCAATGGCTTGTGCAGCTTACGGTCTGCCTGCACTGGTTTAATCCCCTTGTACATCTCATGTGCCGGGAAATTGCAAAGGCCCGTGAATTTTCCTGTGATGAAGCAGTCCTTGCAAAAATGGGGCATGAGCATGCACAGGACTACGGAAAGACCTTACTTGATGCTATGGCAGCCGCAGGGACATACAGAGAACATCTGGGGGCTGTCACTTTAAGCGAAAATAAGCAGTTATTGAAAGAAAGGTTAGGTGCTATTATGAATTTCGGAAAAAGTTCAAAACCAATCCGGCTTTTGTCTGGTGTGCTGACCCTGTGCATTATCCTCGGCGCATCATTCATTGGCATTTACTCCGATGCCGCAGCGTCTGGGCAGATACAAAGCAGCCCCCGGGTATTGGAATTGAACGAAAAAGACATGGCTCCCTCAAAAGAGGAAACAGATAAGAATGACGTAGTTTCCTCAAAAGGGGAAACGAATGCAAACGATGTGGTTTCCTCAAATGAGGAAACGGATGATGTTGATGTAGCTTCCGAAAAAGGGGAATCTGAAAAAAACAATGAGTTGTACGCTTCCCAGGCGGAGCAGTACTATGAAGCCGGCAGTATACCTCTGTTCCAGATTGTTTTCTCCCGGCTGGACGAGGACGTGCAGGAAGAATGGCTGGACAGAATTTATGCTGAAAGGAATATTGCGTTTTTTGGAGCTGCTGTCAATCTATTAGATGAGGATTGTGCCTTAATCCGGCGTGCTGCGGAAAAAGCCTATCAGGATCACGATGCGGCTTTTTTCTCCACCCTGGCCATGCACATGAGTAAGGACTTGCTGGGGGAATGGCTGAATAAAGCACTGGAGGATAAAGATTGGAGCTCACAGTCCATATTATTCCATGCACTGGATCGGGACGATGAATTTGAGGAACAGGAAAAAATATGGGAAAAAGCACAGTTAGAGGCATACGAAGCGGTTGGCGTTACGATGGTTGGCAAGAATTATTACTACCAGGGGCAGCTTGTTCATATCTTTCTGGACATCCGGTCCAACAAGTCCTTTTACACGTTGGATGTAAACCCGGCCGGAACTGTAGATATCAAGATTATCCGCAATGGGGATAACGAAATCACAGGGGCTGCCTATATGACTGAGGCAGAAGCGGCTGAATTGTTTGGCTATGAGAGCGAGCAGGAGGAAGAGACGCCGTTTGGCAATAGGAATTAGCTGTAAATTATATCTGCCAGTAGTCCATACCGGAAGCTCCTGTGCAGACTTTTGAGGATATTTTTTCGAGGGTGCAAGTTCAGAAACAGAGACGTAGCGGCCCCCACTGAGTATTCTGGGCTTGTGCAATCGGGAAAATAGAGCGAAATATTTTTGCAAGATTTTTAGTACGGACTGCCAGCGTCATGACATTGATGGTCGTGAGTACTCATTTTCAAGCATTCCGATTTCTTCAATGGATAATCTTGGTACAAACTCGCAAATTTCTTCTATAGTGAACTTCCCGGATTTCAGCATTTTCGTGGCTGTTCTAACCGCTTCCTCCTTAGCCTTTTTTTCAGCTTCTTCTACAGCCGCTTTTGTAGCCTCTCCTACAAGCTTATTAATTTCCGGCTCCATAAGTTCCAGTAATGCGTTGCACACACTATCACCTCCTCGTAATTCATTAGCAACATGGCGATTGGCTCTGACACTTACCTCCAATACGCTATCCGCAAGCTCCCTTTCCTGCTTCTGGGTAAGCGTATTCACATGCTTTAACAATTCTTTCATATCCTGTTTCTCCAATTTATCAGACAGGGCTTTGAGCCATATGTGATTATTTTTATCCAGCTCTCCCGTAACAATAATCTGTGTGGGGAAAAGAATATTGTCCAATATATAATATATCCCATGATATGGATTTGTTACCCGGATACCATGCCTTTCAAAATAATCAAATAAACCTGCCGGCTTTCGATCCCTGACTATGGAAACCGTAATATCTTCTGCCGTTCTTTCGTCTACGGCTGCCCCGTATGCCTTATATAAGCTGGCATATGCTCCTGATTTATAAAATACATCTATATCCAGATGATCCTGCGGTGACTTATACTCCATGATATTATGTCCTCGAAACAGCTTTCCCACTTCATTCTCAATCTGAATATGACGCTCCTTTTTAATAACCAAAAGGTCTATGGCCAATGGCTTCGTATTTAAATTGTATTCTTTCTCATAAATCAAATCAGCCCGGTTACTGGCCAATTCCAGATTCATGGCCGCCACAAATCCCGGGTGCCATTGAACCTCAATATCATTCATATGTATTTGTTCCCTTTCTTAAATTATAGCAGATTCCAACATTTTTACAACTGTGTCATTCCATCTTCTCACCCTCCCTCAAACAGTTTGCAGTATTACAGCCACTTAAAATTTTTGAAAACTATGACCGAATCGGCCTGTGAATAAAAAGAAGCTTGAATCATATTCTTACGCTCCTGGCAGCAAGTGCTTGGACCTGTACAGAATAGATACGAAATTTGATACATTTTATAATATGGTACCAGGGTCAAAATACCTTTTAACCCCAATATCATAATATGCAGTCTATATAAAAAAATCAATCCGTTTTTATAGACAAAAAACGACAATCTATGTAGGCTGGAAACACTCTTTCAGATTCCCGGCCTGCAGCCTTATTGATACTCCCAGTCTGTTTTCAGCTTTTTCATATTGCTGCTTTCATAATCACCGCAGCAGCGCCATACTCCCGGTCAATTTGTTGACTTTCTTTTTGGGACCGCAGATAGCAACTCCAAAATAACTCAGCTCACTTTCCGAAACCTCCCCCATCTTTTCTGAAAATTCCTCATAGGTCTTGCAGCCCTGAGCCAGATCCGAAAAGTCCACCACGGTCAAATCCGAAAATTCCGGTTCATACAGCCTTTCACGAATGTTCTTGAGCATATGCGCATCTCCCTTTAGGATCGGCACCGGAAATTCGATAATTCCCAGATGAGCGTTCCCTGTGCTGTCATACACATCCGTACCCACCACCTCCGGCATCTGCTTTCCCAGTGTGATGCCCATGATGGCCGCCGTATTTGCTATAATGCCAAGGGGCAAGTTCTCATCGATGACCATAACACATTTCTCATTTTGTAAATCCATTTTTCATATC